>CAYPTM010000183.1:0-5622 GCA_964413345.1 uncultured Elusimicrobiales bacterium | reverse complement strand
CCCACTGTCCCGGCGGGACAACCTTGTCGGCTTCCAGCGCATCCCCGCGCAAAAAAGTTATCTTCGGCGTACCGGCCCACGTGATGTCGCGCGACTCGTTATACGCCACCTCGGAATACTCTATGCCGGTCACGGCGTAGCCCAGTTCGGCCAGCGACACCGATATGTCGCCTATTCCGCAGCCGAGGTCCAGCACCTTGCAGGGCGGCACGGGAGAAGCGTGGAAAGAAAGCGCGTCCGCGACATAAAACTGCTGTTCCATCCTGTATTTGAACGGATTTTTCTTTATGGCCTCCAGCTTGTTCTGGTGCCACACATCATGGTTGTAATACTTTTCCATAATCTCCGGTAAAAAGGGGAAGAAAGCAAAGCGCGGAACCCTCAAGAAGCCGGGCCGCGGCGCCCGGGAAAATACCGCGCGGGCGCAGGGGAATAAACACTGCCGTTACTCAATTATGCCAGTTTTTGCTTGAAGCGTGTAACCGCCAGCACGAAAACGGCCGTCCCCATCAGCGCCAGGATGGCGCTGTTGTAAAGCAACACCTCGGGCGTTCCCCCTTTTAAAAGTATGTTCCGCAGGATATTGATGAAGTAATAAAGCGGGTCGAGATACGCTGCTATCTTGGCCCAGTCCGGCATATTTTCCACCGGGAACATCAGCCCGGACAGAAGGACCGCCGGGAACAGGAACATGAAGCTGGCCATCATGGCCTGCTGCTGCGTGCGGGTGAACGTGGATATGGCCGTTCCTATGCTGACCGTGGTGAAGACGAAGAGAAGGGCGGTCAGGAACAGGTGGACATAGCTGCCGCGCATCGGCACGTCAAAGACCAGCAGGGCCGTGCCCAGCACTATCGGAACGTTGGCAAGCCCGAGCAGGACATAGGGAATTGTCTTGCCGCCCAGTATTTCCCAGTTCGACACGGGCGCGGAGATGATTGTCTCGAAAGTGCCGCTTTCCTTCTCCTTGGCTATGGACATGGCGGTCAGGATGATGGTTATTATGCACATTATCATGCACATGACGCCCGGCACCTGGAAGATGGCGGAGCGCATTTCCGGATTATAAAGAATGCGGGTTTGTATGTTGACCGCTGGACGCGGCTGTGCCACACCACGGCGCAGGGCGGTTTCAGACATGACGCGGCGGACATAAAACTCTATCTGCCTGGCGCGCAGGGAATTGGCGGCGTCAACCAGAAGCTGCACCTCCCCGCGCCCTCTTTCGGCGGCCTCCGCCATCCCCCCCGGGGGCGCGACAAGTACAGCCTCGGCCTCTCCCCGCTTCACCCACAGATACGGGTCGTTCCCGTAAGTTTCAGCCTGCACGAACCAGCCCGAAGCGAGGGCCGTGTCCCTGATATCGCGCGCGAGGGAATCGGACGCTTTTGCCTCCACCGCCAGCCGGATGTTCTTCACGTCCGTGGACAGGGCGAAGCCGAACAGCAGCATCTGTATTACCGGCACGCCGAAAATCAGGATGCGCATGCGCTTGTCTCGCAGGGCCTGCGCCAGTTCCTTCCGCACGAATCCCCTTACCGTGGCGTTCATATCATGGCTCCAGGTCCGTCTTGAATTTTTTGACCGCCAGCCCGACAAGAAGCGCGTCCAGCAGCAGAAGGGCGGCAAAAGGCACGAGCAGGTCGGCCAGCCCGGAACCTTTCAGGAATATCCCCCTGCTCACGACCATGAACCAGCGCGGCGGCAGTATGTTGACCAGCACCTGAAAAAACGGCGGCATGCTTTCCACCGCGAAAATGAAGCCGGACAGGAGAAGCGACGGCAGAAGCCCGGAAATCATGGCGAGTTGCATGGCTATCTGCTGCTGGCGAGTGACGACGGAAATTACCAGTCCCTGCGCCAGCGCCGCCACAGTGAACAGCAGGTACCCGACAGTGTAAAGCAGGTGGCTGCCCTCGAACGGCACATTGAACATCAGCCGCGCCGTCAGATAGACCAGAAAGACCGTGGCGAAAGACAGCGCACAGTACGGAAGCAGTTTCCCGACCACTATCTCCATGGGGCGGACCGGCGTCGAAAGCAGAAGCTCCATTGAGCCGGTTTCCCATTCCCGCGCCACCGTAAGCGCCGTCAGCAGGACCGAGATGAGGCCCGTAAGCACCACGGCAAGCCCCGGAATGGTCAGATACTTGGAATTCAGCTCAGGATTGAACAGGAAACGTGTCTTCAGGCGCAGAAAATCCGATTGCCCTCCCACAAACCGCTTGCCGGCGGCATCCGACACTCCGGACAGGTAGCTTTGCAGCACGCCCGCCTTGCTGTTGTCCGCGCCATCTATAAGGAGCTGCGCGCCGCCCTGCTGGCCCGACAGCGTCTTGCGGCCAAAACCCGGCTCGATGATGAGAACGCCGGAGGAACGTTCGGTCTGAAGGGGCTTGAAGGAGGATTCCCCCGCCCGCAGCGGTTCCATCCGGAAATAGCCGGACGAGGCGAAGGTCTCGACCAGTTCCCTCGAAACGCGCGTCTTGTCGCGGTCCTCCACTGTTATGGAAACGTCGCGGTAGTTGAAGTCTATCACCGAGCCGAAGAAGATTACATACACAAGCGGCAGCCCTATGGCCATCCCTATGGTGAAGGGGTCGCGCAGTATGTGGCGTGTTTCCTTCAGCGCGATGGAAAGGGCTCGTCCCAAGTTAAAGGGTCCCATGACCGCCTCCTATGACCCGGATGAACACATCCTCAAGCGAGGGCGCCACGGGCCGCGCCGAAACGCCCGCCCCGAAGGAGGACATAAGCCCCTTCCATGCATCATCGTCCGACACTACGGCGTGATAGCGCATGCCGTAGGGGGCAAGCTCCGCGCAGCCGGCCTTTTCCGCCGCGGCGAGGAAGGCCGCGGGGTCATCCGCCTCCACCTCGTAAAGGGGCTCGGGGAAGAAGCGTTTTTTCAGCGCGGCGGGGGAATCAAGAGCGGCAATTTTTCCCGCCTGCATCAGCGCCACACGGCCGCACTGCTCGGCCTCGTCCATATAATGGGTAGTGACGAAAACCGTCTTGCCCGCCGCGGCGGTCCGGCGTATCAGCTCCCAGAATTTCAGGCGGGCCGAAGGGGACACCCCGGCCGTAGGTTCGTCAAGAAAAACTATCTCCGGGTCGCCGAGCATGGCGGCCGCCAGGGAAAGCTGCTGCTTTATGCCGCCGGGCAGGCTCCGCACCAGCGTTCCCTCTTTTACGGAGAGGCCGATGAAATCGAAGAGCTCCTTTTTGCGCTTTTTCAGCAGGTCGGGCGGCATCTTGCGCAGGGAGGCGGAAAAATCCATATTCTCCCCGACCGTAAGGTCAGGATAAAGAGTGAACTTCTGCGACATGTAGCCGGTCTTCCGTTTGAGATTGTCCAGCCCGTCCGCCGGGGAGAAACCGGCCACCAGCAGTTCCCCCGCAGTGGGGGTAAGCAGTCCGCAGAGGGCGCGTATGGTTGTTGTCTTGCCCGCTCCGTTCGCGCCCAGAAAACCGAATATCTCCCCTTTTTCCACGTCGAAGGAGATGTCGTCCACGGCGGTAAAGGAGCCGAAACGGATGGTGAGGTTCCGCACCGAAACGGATTTCCCCGCGCTCATAAACCTCCTCCCCTTTCCGCTATTTTCAGGAACACCTGCTCGAAATTGTCAGCCCCCTGTTCCCGCAGCACGGCGCGCGGCTCGCCGGAGGCCAGCAGCCGCCCGCCCTCAAGCAGGTGCACTCGCCCGCAGCGTTCGGCCTCGTCCATGTAGGAAGTGGATATCAGTATCAGCATGCCTTCACCCGCGAGGCGGTAGACCAGCGACCACAGTTCCCTGCGGCTTACCGGATCCACGCCGATGGTAGGCTCGTCCAGCACAAGCACCGCGGGGGAGGAAAGCAGCACGCACATCAGGCCCAGCTTCTTGTACATCCCTCCGGACAGGCGCCCGGCCTTGCGCCCGGCAAACTCCTCCAGCCGTGTCAGCGCCAGCAGTTCGGCGCGGCGCGCCCTGTAGTGTTGTTCGGGAAGCGCGTACAGCGAGCGGAAAAACTCAAGGTGTTCGTCTATGGACAAATCGCCGTAAAGGCTCTGCTCCTGCGGGAAATAGGCTATCAGCGGCTTGACCGAGGAAAAGGGAACCGCCTTCCCTCCGGCGAAATAACGCAGGCTTCCGCCGGAAGGCTTCAGCAGTCCGGTTACAAGGCGCAGCAGCGTGGTCTTGCCGGCTCCGTTGGGGCCGATTATGCCGTGTATGACCCCTTTGGAGAAATCGACGTCCACGCCCGACAGGGCCTTTACCGCCCCGAAGGACCTGCTCACCTTCTCCGCCCGGACTTCCACCGCCTCGCCGTTCATAGATGCCCCTATTTGGAAGGAAATTCCGCTTCAAGCGTCATGCCGGGCTTAAGCTGTCCGTCCGGGTTCCGGAAGCGGACCTTGATGCCGTAGACCAGCCGAGTGCGCTCGTCCCGCGTCTGCACGTTGCGCGGGGTGAATTCAGCCTCGTCGTTTATATGCTCCACCTTGCCGGAAAACTCCTTCATGCCGGCCTCCGGCAGGAAAGCGCGGATCTCCTGCCCCAGGCTGATTTTGGCCAGCAGCGGCTGGGGCACATAGAAGTAGGCGTAGACCGAAGACAGGTCCGCCACTGTCGCCAGTTTCGTGCCGGAGCCCACCATTTCCCCGGCCTCGCGGTACTTGTAAAGCATGCGCCCGTTTATGGGGGACCGCACCGTGCACCAGGATACTTTCAGTTCCGTGTCGTCCTTCTTGTATTTCAGGCGGTCGTAGTTTTCCTGAGAGACGGAACCGGTTTTGAACAGCTCCTGCGAGCGCAGGAAATCCTTGCGGGCTATATCGGCGGCGAGACGGATGTCGTCGCAGTCAAGGCGCACCAGCGTCTGGTTGACCTTTATAGCGTCGCCCTCCTCGGCACCGTAGGCGTCTATCACAGCCGACAGGCGCGCGGACAAATCTATCTCCGTGGCCTCCACGGTGCCGCTGTAAAGGAACGCTCCTCCCCGGCCGAAAAACCACCAGGCCGCCGCGCCAAGCAGCAATACCACGGGAATAACGATTCTCATGCGTTTTTTCATAACCTTATTTCTCCCCTTCGACCGAGGCTATAACCGCAGTCTGAAGCAATATCGAAATATCGTTGTTGGCCTGCTGGAACTGAGCCTGCAGAACCTTGAGATTCGCGCTCTGCACTTCAAGGAACGTGGACTGGCCCGCCTTGTAGGAGGAGTAGACCAGTCTGGCTATCTCAGAGGATTCCGAAACATTGAGCGCGTTCAGTTCCAACTGGGACCGGAGCGAGGCGAGCCTGTCCCTTGCCTTCAGCCAGTCCCGGCGCAGATTGTCCTCCTGCTGGCGGCGGGTTTGGTCAGCGGACAGGGCTTTCAATTCCTGCTCGCGGCTTTTCTGTTCCGTCCTGCCGCTTTCGAACAACGGTATGCTGACCGACAGGGAAAGCGCGTTCTGCCAGTAGCTGTTCAATACCGGCCCGTTAGGATATTCAAGCGACGAGCGGAAACCGAGCTGCGCCTTCGGCCAAAGGCCGGCCGCCAGGCTTTGCGACGCGAAACGCAGGGCTTCCGCGCTCTCGGCCAGGGACAGCAGAGCCGGGTTGCACTCTATGCCGCCGCCGGACAGCCTCA
>CAYPTM010000182.1:0-5627 GCA_964413345.1 uncultured Elusimicrobiales bacterium | reverse complement strand
CGGCGGGAAACAGACTTTTTCCACAACGCTGGAGTCCGGAAAAACCACGGAAAAGGAAATAGTGTTCACGAAATCCTATCTGACAGTGGAACCCACCGACCCCGCCGGACGACACTTCAACGCCGAGATAGTCATTCTAAAATCAGGCACGCCGGAAACGGTGAAAAGCCAGACGCTGACCGGACCGGCCAAGTTCATACTGCCAGCCGGGACATACGATATAGCGGTCAATGCGCCAGGACACGGCAGGAGCAGGGTTATAAGAGGCGTGCTGCTGTCCCCCAACGCCAACGAGTTCCGCTCCGCCCCATTCAAGGCTGAATAAGGCTTAATCTTCATAATCAACAAACAGGCTGCCGCCGGTTCCATGACGTCCATATCCAGCGGCAGCCTGTCCGTTTGTCCCGGCAAACCCACCTTTCTTCCCCAGCAGGACCAGGCAATTATAGATACCATTCGCCATATTAAAGCCCCCTAATATCCAGTCCTGATAAAGATATGAACACTTGCTCCATCGGGCAGTTAAATCACACCCTCAACAGGAATAAATAATTCTGGCGAATACACCTTTCTGTTTGGATAAAGCACAGACACTTGGACGCGAAACAGACAAGTAACGCCTTTTAAAAACAAAAAGCCCCGCCTTATTCAGGCGGGGCTTTCCAAACCTTAAAGACTGCCCTTATTTCGCTTCTTCAGTCTTGATGCGCATTCCGTAGAAGGAACGCCACACGAAGACAACACTGATGACGAAGAACACGGCCGCCAGCAGCTGGTTGACCGACGGGTCAAGCTCGATGGCGAGCTCGACAGCGAGCAGGCCGAACAGCGTGGTGAACTTGATTATCGGGTTCATGGCCACGGAAGAGGTGTCCTTGAACGGATCGCCCACGGTGTCGCCCACTACAGTGGCGTCGTGCAGGGGTGTTCCTTTGGCCTTGAGCTCGGTTTCCACGAGCTTCTTGGCGTTGTCCCACGCTCCGCCGGCATTGGCCATGAAGATGGCCTGATAAAGACCGAAGATCGCTATGGATATAAGGTAGCCGATGAAGAAGTAGTGGTTGACGCAGGCAAAGGCCAGCGTGCTGAAGAACACCGTGAGGAAGATGTTGAACATGCCGTGCTGCGCATACTGCGTGCAAATCTCCACCACGCGCTTGGAATCGGCGACAGAAGCCTTCTCGCCGCCGCCTTCA
Source organism: uncultured Elusimicrobiales bacterium (assembly GCA_964413345.1). Classification (GTDB taxonomy): domain Bacteria; phylum Elusimicrobiota; class Elusimicrobia; order Elusimicrobiales; family Elusimicrobiaceae; genus CAYPTM01. The sequence continues at coordinate 4,431 of CAYPTM010000182.1, read as the reverse complement.
AGCTTGATATTCTTCTTGATGAACTCAACCGCGCGATAAGCGCCGGTCGTCACGGCCTGCATGGAAGCGCCGGAGAACCAGAATATTATCGCACCGCCGGTGATAAGACCCAGCAGGAACAGCGGATTGGTTATGGACAGGCCCTTTTCCACCGCGTCGGGGCCGAATTTCTCGCCCAGAACCTTGATGATGGAGAAGATAAGCGTTGTCGCGCCCACGACAGCCGTGCCGATGAGCACGGGCTTGGCCGTGGCCTTGAACGTATTGCCCGCTCCGTCGTTCTCCTCAAGGTACATCTTGCCTTCCTCGAAGTTGGGCTTGAAGCCGAAGTCCTTCTCAATCTCGGAGGAGATGTTGGGAATGGTTTCAATGGTGGACAGCTCGTAGACGGACTGCGCATTGTCGGTGACAGGGCCGTAGGAGTCAACCGCTATGGTGACGGGACCCATGCCCAAGAAACCGAACGCCACAAGACCGAATGCGAAGATGGCTTCCGCGCTCATCAACTGGCTAAGGCCGGTGCCGCTGACCAGGTAAGCGATGGACATGAGAGCCACGATCGCCATGCCCATCCAGTAAGCGCTGAAGTTGCCCGCCACAAGGCCGGACAGGATGTTGAGCGAAGCGCCGCCCTCTCTGGAGGCGGTAACCACTTCACGCACATGGGCGGAATTGGTGGAGGTGAAAACCTTGACCAGTTCCGGTATCAGCGCGCCCGCGATGGTGCCGCAGGTGATGATGGTGGAAAGCTTCCACCACATTGTGCCGTCGCCCAGCCCGGGGATGAGCAGGTAGGAAAGCACGTAGGTCATCACGATGGAAACGACGGAAGTCAGCCAGACGAGGGTGGTAAGCGGAACCTCGAAGTTGAACTTCGGCGAGTTGCCGTACATGGACTTGCTGATGGCGCCGTTGATCCAGTAGGACAGCGCGCTGGTGATGATCATGCCGATGCGCATGACGAATATCCAGACCAGCAGCTGCACCTGATCGGACACATTGGGAACAGCCAGCAGGATGAAGGTGACGAGGGCGACGCCGGTGACGCCATAGGTTTCGAAACCGTCGGCGGTGGGGCCGACGGAGTCGCCCGCGTTGTCGCCAGTACAGTCGGCTATGACGCCGGGATTGCGCGCGTCGTCTTCCTTAATCTTGAAGACGATTTTCATCAGGTCGGAACCGATGTCGGCGATCTTGGTGAATATGCCGCCAGCGATACGAAGCACGGCCGCGCCCAGGGATTCGCCGATCGCGAACCCGACGAAGCAGGGACCCGCGTAGTTGCCGGGAACGAAGAGCAGGATGAAGAGCATCAGCACAAGTTCAACGCTGATGAGCAACATGCCTATGCTCATGCCGGCCTGCAAGGGAATGGCCATGGTGGGATAGGGCTTGCCGCCCAGGCTGGCGAACGCCGTGCGGCTGTTGGCGAAGGTGTTTATCCTTATGCCGAACCAGGCGACGGAGTAGGTGCCCAGCATACCCACGATGCTGAAAAACACGATGATGGCAACCTGCATGAAAGAATAATTTTTCTGCAGGAAGCCGAAGTAAACCACCATGATGGCGGCGATGAAGACCCACAGTATGGCCAGAAACTTGGCCTGGGTTATAAGGTAAGTCTTGCAGGTCTCATAGATGAGTTCCGAGATGTCCCGCATGGAGCGGTGCACCGGCAGGGCGCCTATCTGCTTGAACTGCCAGAGGCCGAAGCCTATGCCGAAGAAGCAGATTATCAGGCCCCAGAGGAGCAGGGAATGCCCCGGAACACCGAGGAAAGACACGGATGCAAGATCCGGTATGACAAGGTCCGCCTCGCTTGCGAAAGACGGAGAAACAGACAGCGCCAGCACAGACAGCGCCGCCGCAACGCGCCCCAAAAAAACCGGCCCGTTTTTAGCGGGCCGGCTGGGGAAAGCGGCGTTGGCGACTGTGGAAACCACTGAAGATAACAGTTTCATTACGCCTCCCTGAGACTGCTTAAGTTTTTAGAACGTCTGGTTGACGTCAAGCTGCACGCCGGGACCCATCGTGGACGTAAGATAGGCCGAGCGGAGATAGACACCCTTGGAAGTGGCGGGTTTCGCCTTGAGGACGGCTTCCATCACGGCTTTGGCGTTGCCCGCGATGTTCGTCTCGGTGAACGAGGCCTTGCCGATGGGTATGTGGACGATGCCGAAGTCATCGGCCTTGAATTCCACGCGGCCGGCCTTGAGTTCCTTCACGGTGCGCTCGATGTCAAATGTCACGGTGCCGCTCTTGGGATTGGGCATGAGGCCGCGGGGGCCCAGCACTTTTCCCAGTTTGGCCATGTCCTTCATCATGTCGGGGGTGGCGATGAGGACGTCGAAGTCCATTTCGCCCTTGGCGATGGCCTCGATAAGGTCCATGCCGCCGATCTTGTCGGCGCCGGCCTTCTCGGCTTCCTTCACCTTCTCGCCCTTGGCGATGACGGCGATCTTTTTGGTCTTGCCGCTGCCGTGGGGCAGAAGCACGGTGCTGCGGACCTGCTGGTCCGCCTGCTTGACGTTGATGCCAAGGCGCGCGTGGAGTTCGACGGTTTCGTCGAACTTGGCGGTGGCGTTCTTCTTTACTATGGCCGCCGCTTCGGCTACGGTGTACACCTTGGTGGCGTCGTAGCTCTTAAGCGCGGTATTGATTCTCTTTCCCATTGACTGCTCCTTTGAGGTTTTAACGGAGGCGGCCCTTGCGGCCGCGTCCTCCCTCCGCCGTTAAGCGGATTAGCTTATTACGTCCACGCCCATGCTGCGGGCGGTGCCCTTGACCATCATCGCGGCGGCCTTGATGTCCTTGGTGTTGAGGTCGGGAAGCTTCTGCTTCGCGATCTCTTCGGCCTGCTTCTGGGTCAGCTTGGCGACTTTGGTCTTGTTGGGCGTGCCGGAGCCTTTTGCCAGGCCAGCCGCCTTCTTGATGAGGGCGGAAATGGGCGGCATCTTCGTTATGAAGGTGAAGCTCCTGTCGTCGAACACGGTGATGACGACGGGTATCGTCATGCCCTGTTCCATTTTCTGCGTCTTGGCGTTGAACTGCTTGCAGAAGTCCATGATGTTGACGCCGTGCTGACCGAGCGCCGGGCCCACGGGGGGCGCGGGGTTGGCCTGGCCGGCCGGAATCTGCAGCTTGATCATCGTCTTTACTTGCTTGGGTTTAGCCATATCTTACTCCGAACTCAGGCGGAATTATATTTTTTCCACCTGAAGAAAATCCAGCTCCACCGGGGTGGGGCGGTCGAAAACAGTAACCATGAGCCGCAGCTTGGCCTTGGGCTCGTTGACTTCCTCCACCACGCCCAGGAAATGCTTGAACGGGCCTTCGGTGATGCGGACGCTCTCGCCGCGCTCGAACTGGATGGCGGGCTTGGGCTTGTTCTGCGCCGAAGAGGTGGTAAGCTCCAGTATGCCCTGCACTTCCGCGTCGTCGAGCGGAACGGGCTGCGGATCGCCAAGGAAACCGGTGACGCCGCTGGTGCCGCGAATGAACCAGTACACCTCGCTGTCGAGGTGCATGTCTATGAGGACATAGCCGGGGAAGAATTTCCGCTTGCGGAAATGCTTCTTGTTCTGCTTTACCTCGACCACTTCCTCGGTGGGAATCAAAATTTTAAGGATTTTGTCCGCCATGCCCTGCTGTTCTATCTTCTGGGTAAGCGAACGCTGCACCTTGTCTTCGTAGCCGGTCTGGGTGTGAACTATGTACCAACCTCTTGCCATTTTACCGACCTCCGAACACGACTCTCAGCAGTTGGTTCAGGCCGAGGTCGACAAGATTGATGTAGGCCGAGATTATCAGCACGAACACCACCACCAGCACGGTGGACTGCATGACTTCCTTGCGGGAAAGCCAGGTGGCTTTCTGCAGCTCGCCCCAGGCTTCTTTAACGAATGACGTGACTTTGTCCATAATCACCTTTCAAAAAAACAGCGTGTTCCACCGTATGGCCCGCCATCAGGCGGCGGACACCGCAAACACGCCGATACCCGCCATAATAACCATCCCGGGGCGGAACTCCTCCCCGGGGGCGTCAAAGCTGGCGGGAGCGGAAGGACTCGAACCTTCAGTCCCGGTTTTGGAGACCGGTGGTTTACCAGTTAACCGACGCTCCCGCAAAGCCGCCTTATTTTTGCGGCCCATTACAGGCCGCGGCCCTCCGCCGTGTCAGGCGGAGGGCATCTAGTCGAACTTAAGCTTTTGCTTCCTTGTGCTTGGTGGTCTTGCCGCAAGCCTTGCAGAATTTCTTAAGTTCCAGCTTGAAGTCTTTCTTCTTGCCCCGAGCGAAGTAGTAATTGCGGTTCTTGCAAGCTTCGCAAACGAGGGTTATTGTCAGTCTATCTTGAGCCATAATTCATGAAGCCTAGGCGATGATCTCAGTAACCACGCCGGCGCCGACCGTGCGGCCACCTTCGCGTATCG
>CAYPTM010000181.1:0-5641 GCA_964413345.1 uncultured Elusimicrobiales bacterium | reverse complement strand
GCATATCTGCTATAATTACATTTAATGCTTGGAAACATTTTATTGACGATTTTTTTCTCAATTCCCCCATCAGGGCAGGATGTTGCAGTTTCCTCCCCCGCCGTCAGCTTCGATTCTTTCGACAGGGCAGTAACGGCCAACCCGAAAAGCGAGCTTCCGTATATAGCCCGCGCGGAAGCCTACTTCAAGGCAGGGCAGGGCGACAAGGCCATGATCGATTTGCAGACGGCCCTCAAAATAGCCCCTAAATCCGTCACCGCTCTGGAACTTCGCGGCGATATTTTCTTCAGCCAGTCAAATTTCGCCAAGGCGGCGGAGGTCTATACCCTCGCTCTCTGGTATGACGCCAAAAACGCCGTTCTGTTCAACAAGCGCGGCAACGTCTATGTGCGCATGGGCAACAATGACAGGGCCATCCGCAGCTACAGTCGCGCAATCGCCCTTGCGCCCGGTGATTTTAAGCCCTATTTCAACCGGGGACAGCTTTTTTATAATACCGGGCAGTGGCGGGCCGCCATAGCCGATTTTTCCAAGGTTCTGGAGCTTTCTCCCGTCCAGGACGTGGCGCTTTTCATGCGCGGCAACTCCTACTGCCGGCTGGGTTCAGAAGAGAAGTCCTCCTCCGATTTTTCCAAGTGTCTTGAGCATAACCCCTCCAACACCTTCGCTTACAACGCCCGCGGCAGGCTTTATATGCAGAAAGGCGATTATGAAAAGGCCCGCGAGGATTTCTCCAAGGCGCTGGCGCTTAATCCGTCCGATTCAATCGCCCTGATGAACATGGCCTCCTATCACTGGACGGCAAAGAAGGACAGGAAGCAGGCGCTGCGCTTCGCGGCCAGGGCGTACAAGGCCGGTTTCGGCAAGGCCAAGCCCAAGTACGACACCGGTTTCGATATGACATTTTTGAAGGGACTTTCGGACGACAAGGAATTCAGGGCTCTGGCCGATTCGCGGGATGAGCCGGCCGCCCGGGGAGACGAATGATGAGACTTCTGCTTGCCGTGCTGTTTGCCGTATCCATGGTTTCGCTGGCCGGAGCCGTTCCCGTGAGCGAGCGCGGGCTCGAGGCCGGCGTCAAGGACGCCACCGCCGTGATAGAGAAGAATCCCGGGGATGCGCATGCCTATCTGAAGCGCGCCGTGGTCTTTTACAATTACAACCGCTTTTCCACCGCGCTGGTGGACGTGAAAAAGGCGCTAGAGCTGGACCCCAAGTCGGACACAGCCCATTTCCTCATGGGCGGTATTTACCAGTCCGCCGGGAAATATGCCGAGGCCGCGGCTTCCTATGCCAGGGCCATAGAGCTTAACCCCAAGGATTTCAGGTACCGTTTCAACCGCGGCGAAGTCCTTTCAGCGGTCAAGGATTACAAGGGCGCCATAACCGAATATACCAAGGCCATCGAACTGATGCCGCGTGACATCACCTCGCACTATATGCGCGGTTCCGCCTACGTTGAACTGAAGGAATATGGCAAGGCCATCGCCGATTTCGACGCCGGTCTCAAGATAAAGCCGGATTCCTTCAACCTGCACAACGCCCGTGGCTGGGCGCTTCTTTGGCAGGGCAAGTGGGAGGACGCGAAGGCCGCTTTCGACGCGGCGCTCCGCGTGAACCCGAACCATCCGTATCCCTACGCCAATCTCGCGAACTACTATTGGGCCGCCAAACAGGACAAGGCCAGCGCCCTCAAGAACCTGAAAACCGCTTTCGAGAAGGGCTACGATTCCTTCGACGGCTTCTACAGCGACGCCAGCGACGGCCATTTCCTCAAGGGACTTAACGATATGGCCGAGTTCAAGGACCTGCTGGAAAAATACCGCCCCAAGGCCAAGGCTAAATAACTCTATTTATATGCTCCACCGCCCCCTTCCCGCGGGAAGGGGGCATTTACCGCTTGAAGCGGCGCCTATAATATTGTTAATATATATACACGGAGAGAGTGGCTTGCAGTGTCGGGCCGCTCTTTTTTAATGAAGGGGCGAACAATGTCCAAAGAAACCGAGAAAATAGAAACTGCCGTAGACGCCATGCTTCGCAACGAAGGCATGGAACTGGTGGACCTCAAGGTCGGCCGGCATAACAACAAGACCAGCCTCATGTTTTTCGTGGAGCGCCTGGAAGGCCATATCACGCTTGACGACTGCGAGACGCTCAGCGACAAGATAAGCGGCATCATAGATATGGAGAACCTCGTTCCCGGAGCGTATGTTCTGGAGATTTCCTCCCCCGGCGTGGACAGGCTTCTCAAGAAGCCGGAGCATTTCCGCAAGTTCGCCGGCAGCAAGGTCCGCGTGTTCCTGAAAACACCGGTGGACGGCGTCGCCTTCATGATAGGCGCCATGTCCTTCGACGAAAGCGGCACCCTGACCGTTAACGACGGCAAAAGGCAGATTTCCTTTAAGCTGGACAACCTTAAGGAAGCAAGGCTTGAGCCTGAATTGGCAATATAGGAGAGGCTAAAAAATGGAAGACAATCAGCAGAGAGAGCTTGCAGGCGCGCTGGAAGCGCTTGAAAGGCAGAAGAACATAAAGAAAGAGGAGATTTTAAAGACCATCGAGGATGCCCTCGTATCGGCTCTCCGCAAGCATCTGGGCAAAAGCGCCCAGATCATCGCCAAGATGGACCCCGACACCGGGGCCATGAAGGCCTTCCAGGTGCTCAAGGCCGTGGATACAGTCGTCAACCCGGAAACCGAGATAACCCTTGCCGCCGCGCAGAAGCTCAAGGCCGACGTGGTCGTCGGAGAGGACATCCAGATAAAGCTGGACATAACGGAATACTCCCGCATCGCCGCGCAGATCGCCAAGCAGGTCCTCATCCAGAAGATACGCGACATCGAGCGAGAGAACCTTTACCGCGAATTCAAGCCCCGCGAAGGCGAGGTCATCACCGGCTCGGTAGTCCGTTTCGCCGACAAGGACATCATCGTCGACCTCGGCAAGGCCGAGGCCATCCTGCCCTATTCCGAGCAGATAAAGAAGGAGCGCTACACGCTCAATTCACGCGTCAAGGCGGTCATACTCCGCGTCGTCAACACCAAGGACCTGGAGAGGAACGACGATCCCGCCATCATCAAGTACAAATCCGTCCTCATGCGGATGGACAAGGCCCAGCGCGGCCCTCACATCATTCTTTCCCGCGCGGCCGGTATATTTCTCAACAAGCTGTTCGAAGTCGAGGTGCCGGAACTGGGCGAGCGTCTCGTGGAGATGGTCACAGTGGAGCGCGACCCCGGTTTCCGCGCCAAGGTTCTGGTCCGCAGCAAGGACATGAAGATTGACCCCGTCGGCGCCTGCGTCGGCATGCGCGGCATGCGCATACGCGCGGTCATGAATGAGCTCTCCGGCGAGCGCATAGACCTCATACAGTGGACCAACGACACGCAGCAGCTTCTTTCCAACGCCATGTCCCCCGCGAGGGTGACGTCGGTGCGCTTCGTGGACAAGGAAGCCAAGCGGGCGCTCATCATCGTGCCCGACGACCAGCTCGCCGTGGCCATAGGCAAGGACTGGCAGAACATCCGCCTGGCCTCCAAGATAACCGGCTGGGAACTGGAAGTTAAGAGCGAAGGCCAGGTGCGCCAGGAAGGTCTCAAGGCGCAGGAAGCCGCGACTCTGGATTTGACGCAGATAGACGGCATCGGCCCCAAGATAGCGGAAGTCCTTATCAAGGCCGGCATGACGGATATAGCCAAAATAGCGGCACTCACCCCCGAATATCTCTCCACCTATCAGGGTGTGGGAGAGAAGACCGCCGTTAAGATAATACAGGGGGCCAAAAAATACTTAGAAGAAAAACAGAATGCTGCCCAGTCCGTAACCGCGGAAAAAGCCGTTCCCGCGGTTGAGGCCGGGGCGGCGGAGGTGACCAATGACGACGCCGAAACAGACAAAGCCAACCCGCAAAACAGTTAAGAAGGAAGAGGCGGGACCGGGGTCGGAGCAGGAAACCGCCGCCACACCCGCAGCCGGCGAGGCGAAAAAAACCGTACGCAAGAAAACCACCGCGGCCAAAAAGCCCGCGGAAAAGAAGCCGCGCGCCGCCAAGGCCGACGGAGAGACGGCGGACAAGCCGAAGAAAAAAACCGCCCCTCGCAAGAAAACGGACGCCGCAGCGCACCATGTTGCAGCCGCCGAACCCAAAGAGGAGAAGGCTAAGATTCCAACAGACGATTCTGGCGTTGCAGTAGTCGATAAGCCCCACGCCCATGCCGTGCATAAGCCGGCGGCGGAGGGGACGCATGCCCCGGCCCATCATCACAAGGCTCCGGCTCACCACGCTCCCGCCCAGCACGCTGCGGCGGAGCATAAACCGGCTCCCGCGCAACAGCCCGCGCCGGAAGCAAAGCCGGCGGCCGTTCCGGCTCCCGCGCCGAAGCCCGCCGCGGCGGAACAGAAGCCTGCCGCCGCTCCTCAGCCCCGTCCGATTGAAACGCCGAAACCGGTTCCGGCCCCGGCCCCTCAGCCGGCGCCTAAACCCGTCGCGGCCGAGCAGAAGCCCGCTCCGGCACAGCCTGCCGCCGCGCCCAGGCCTTCTCCCGTTCCCGCGCCCCAGGCCCAGCAGCCGTCCCCGCGCCCCGTTCCGGCGGCGCAGCCGGCAGCTCAGGCTCCGGCGCCGAAGCCCGCCGCTCCCGCCAAGCCGGCCCGTCCCGTCATAAAGGTTACGGGACAGCCGACGGTAAAGGAAGTGGCGGAAAAGATGAATATCAAGGTCAGCGATTTCATCAAGCGCCTTATCGGGATGGGCATTTACGCCACTATCAACCAGCGCATGGAAGCCGACGACGCGACGCTTGTCGCCTCGGAATTCGGGTTCGACCTGGAAGTGGAATCCCCCTTCGCGCAGCAGGAGATTGAGGCCGTAGGCGACCAGACCGACAAGCCGGAGGACCTCAAGCCCCGCTCTCCCGTGGTCACCATCATGGGCCACGTGGACCACGGCAAGACCAGCCTGCTTGACGCCATCCGCAGTTCCGACGTCTGCTCCACCGAAGCCGGGGCCATCACCCAGCACATCGGCGCGTACCGCGTCGAGACTCCCAAGGGCCCCATCACCTTCCTGGACACGCCGGGCCACGAGGCTTTCACCGCCATGCGCGCCCGCGGGGCCAAGGTCACCGACATCGTCGTGCTGGTGGTTTCAGCCACCGACGGCGTCATGCCCCAGACGGTCGAGGCTCTCGACCACGCGAAAGCGGCCGGCGCTCCCATCATCACGGCGGTCAACAAGATAGACCTGCCGGGCGCCAACCCCCAGCGCGTCATACAGGAACTTTCCAACCACGGCCTGCTGCCCGAGGCGTGGGGCGGCAACGATATTTTCGTGGAGCTGTCCGCCAAAAAGAGAATCAACATCGACAAGCTACTGGAGATGATTGCCCTCCGCGCCGAGATAATGGAGCTTAAGGCCAATCCGAAGCGCAAGGCCGTCGGCAGCATTCTTGAGTCCCGCCGCGACCCGAAGCGCGGCGTGGTGGCCACCGTCCTTGTTCAGGCCGGCACGCTCCACGTGGGCGACGCTTTCGTCGTGGGCTCGGCCTTCGGCCGCGTCCGCGCCCTTGTCAACGAGCGCGCCGATCGCCTGCGCGAGGCCGGCACGCGCCGCATCGTCATCCTCGACAACGCCTCGAACTAC
>CAYPTM010000180.1:0-5660 GCA_964413345.1 uncultured Elusimicrobiales bacterium | reverse complement strand
CGGAAGTGACTTTCCACGACCATCTGCCGGTTGCCGGCGACACCATCCACTACGACATAAAGATAGAGCGTTTCGCCCGCCATAACGACACCTGGCTGTTCTTCTTCAATTACGAAAGCACGGTGAACGGGCGTCCGCTGCTCAGCATGCGCAAGGGCTGCGCCGGGTTCTTCACCCAGGCGGAGCTGGACGCAGGAAAGGGCATCATACTGACCGAGGATGAAACGCGTCCCGTTCCGGGCAAGGTCACCGGCGGGTTTGAATGGCTTGCCCCAAAACCCTCGGGCGCCGAGAAGTATTCCGATGAACAGGTGGCCGCGCTCCGCGAAGGCAATCTGGAAAAATGCTTCGGCGCCGCTTTCTCCGGTATGCCGCTCAAGGAGGCCACGCGCCTTCCTTCGGGCAGGATGAAACTGGTGGACCGCGTGCTTTCTCTTGAGCCGGACGGCGGGCGTTACGGCCTTGGCCGGATAACCGCCGAAGCCGACATCCATCCCGACGACTGGCACATAGTCTGCCACTTCGTGGACGACCATGTCATGCCCGGCACGCTCATGTACGAATGCTGCATGCACACCATGCGCATACTGCTTACGCGCATGGGCTGGGCGGGCGAGGCCAAAACCTGCTGGTACGAGCCTGTCCCGGAAGTGACCAGCGGGCTGCGCTGCCGCGGGCAGGTACTGGCTTCCACCAGGAAAGTGGTCTACGAGATTTCCATAAAGGAAATAGGCTACAGGCCGGAGCCTTACGCCCTGGCCGACGCCATGATGTACGCCGACGGCAAGCCGATAGTTTTCATACCGGACATGTCCATCCGCATGTGCGGAACGGGCAAGCCGGAGCTTGAAGCCCTCTGGAAGAAGGAGCCGCGCGGCGCGGACGCGCCCGGCCCGAAACCGCTGTTCGACGCGGCAAGCATACGCGCGTTCGCTGTCGGCAAGCCTTCGGAGGCGTTCGGGGACAGGTACAGGATATTCGATTCCGACCGCGTAATTGCGCGTCTGCCGGGACCGCCCTACCAGTTCCTTGACCGCATCACCGACATACGCGGCTGCGAGCAGTGGGTAATGAAGGCCGGCGGCAGCGTGACCGCGGAGTATGACGTGCCTCCGCAGGAATGGTACTTCGGTGATGACGGACAGGGCATGATGCCTTTCGCCGTATTGCTGGAAGTGGCGCTCCAGCCCTGCGGCTGGCTGGCGGCCTATGTCGGGTCCGCGCTTACCAGCGATACCGACATGTCCTTCCGCAATCTCGGCGGCACGGCCACGCTTTATGAACCCGTGCGGCCAGACGCCGGCGTTCTGGTGACGGAAGTGAAGCTTACCAAAGCCGCGCGTTCCGGCGGCATGGTGATACAGGACTATGACATGAAGGTGTCCTGCAAGGGGCGCAGGGTTTATGAGGGAATCACCCAGTTCGGCTTCTTCTCAAAGAAGGCGCTTGCGGAACAGGTAGGGGTGAGAGGCGCAACGCCTTATATTCCTTCCGCGGAGGAAGCCTCGCGCGGAGGGCCGCTTGGATTGCGGTGCGTTCCTCCACTGCCCGGAAAGCAGCTCCTCATGCTGGACGAGATAAGCCTTTACGTGCCGGACGGCGGGCCTAAAAAGCTGGGTTTCCTGCGCGGCCTGAAAAAAGTGGATCCGGGCGAATGGTTTTTCAAGGCGCATTTCTATCAGGACCCGGTATGTCCGGGTTCCCTCGGCCTTGAAAGCTTCATACAGCTCATGAAGGCGGCCGCATCGGCCCGCTGGAAGGATATTCCTCCCGGCGCAAGGTACGAGGCTCTCGCCTGCGGGGAGAAGCATACCTGGGTATACCGCGGGCAGGTGATTCCCTCCAACAAGCTGGTTACGGTGGAAGCCGTCATAACCGCGCAGGACGACGCGCGGCGCATGCTCAAGGCCGACGGTTTCCTGAAGGTAGATGGGCTTGTCATTTACCAGATGAAGGATTTCTCGCTGAGGATTGTCTGATGAAATTTTCCAAATCATACATAAGCTCCATCGGCTACGAACTGGGACCCAACGTGGTGAGTTCCTCCTCTCTGGAGGCGCGCATAATGCCGGTCTATCAGGCGCTGCGCATGCCTCCGGGCCAGCTTGAGGCCCTTACCGGCATACGCCAGCGCCGCTGGTGGAACCCGGGGTTCAAATTGTCGGAGGGAGCGGCCGCGGCGGGGCGCAAGGCGCTCGAGGCCGCCGGGGTGCGGGCGTCCGACCTCGGCATCCTTATATATGCCGGGGTCTGCCGCGAAAACAGCGAGCCGGCCACCGCCTGTCCCGTGGCGGACCTGCTCAAGGTCGGGCAGGACACGGAGGTTATCGACATCGCCAACGCCTGCCTGGGCGTCATAAACGGCATACTCCACGTCGCGCGCGCCATAGAGCTGGGGCAGATTAAAGCCGGGTTGGTGGTCACCTGCGAGTCCGCCCGCGAGATAAACGAGAGCATGATACAGAGCATGCTCCAAAATCCCACTTTCGACCATTTCAAGCTGTCCATGCCAACGCTTACGGGCGGGTCCGGCGCGGCCGCGGTCGTGGTCACAGACGGCTCCTTCGGCGGGCCCAGGCACAGGCTTGCCGCCGGCGTATGCAAGGCCGAGCCCCGCCATCACGAGCTTTGCCGCTGGAACCGCGATTTCATGCAGACGGACGCCGCCGCCGTGCTGAAGAACGGCGTGGAACTTGGCAAACGCACCTGGGCCTCCCTCATGGAGGAGACCGGGTGGACGCCGTCCTCCGTGGACAAGGTGCTTTGCCATCAGGTGGGCGGCCCGCACAGGAGTTCCGTTCTTGGCGCCATAGGCATAAGCGAGGAAAAGGATTTTTCCACCTTCGAATTTCTGGGCAACATGGGTACGGCCGCGCTGCCCGTTACCGCCGCCATAGCGGAGGAACGCGAGTTCCTGCGCGCTGGAGACAAAGCCTGTTTCCTTGGCATTGGCAGCGGGCTTAACTGCCTTATGCTGGGAGTGGAGTGGTGATGGAAAACCCGCTTTCTCCTCTTAAGACAGTGTTCCTCGAAGTCAACGGCCACCGCATGCACGCCATAGACGATGGCGCAGGCGACCCTGTCGTGATGCTGCACGGCAACCCGAGCTGGTGCTATTATTACCGCAATCTCGCTCTGGCGCTGAAGGACAGCCGCCGTGTGCTCGCGCCCGACCATATAGGCATGGGCCTGTCCGACAAGCCCGGCGATGACAAATATGAATACACGCTTTCCCGCCGGGTGAGCGACCTGGACCGGTTCCTTGAAATTTCCGGCGTGAAGGACAGAATAACGCTGGTTGTCCACGACTGGGGCGGTATGATAGGCATGGCTTGGGCCGTATGCAACCCTGACAGGATTGCCAAAATAGTGGTGCTCAACACCGGCGCGTTCCGCCTGCCCGCGTCCAAAAAACTGCCCGTGCAGCTCAGGCTGGCGCGCACGCCTCTGGGTTCGCTGCTGATACGCGGTTTCAACGCTTTCGCCAAGGGTACCGCCGATATGGGCTGCACCCGCCGTCCCATGCTACCGGAAGTGCGCGAGGCCTATCTTTCACCTTACGACAGTTGGAAAAACCGCATAGCCACGCTGCGTTTCGTGCAGGACATACCGCTTCAGCCTTCAGACAGGGCATGGCCCTGCGTGCTGGCGACGGAGCACGCCCTGCCGGTTCTCAGGGACAAGCCCATGCTTATAGCGTGGGGAGAAAAGGATTACGTTTTCGATTCGCACTTCCTGAATGAATGGATGGAGCGTTTCCCCGCCGCGCGGGTTCATCGCTTCCCGGACTGCAGCCATTACATACTCGAGGATGCCCGGGACGAGGTCGTTCCCCTTATAAAGGATTTCATTATTAAATGACGACGCCTTCGGATAATATTTCCGCTATTGTGTTTGATCTGTCCCGCTCCATGCCGGACGGCACCGCCATCATTCACGGCGGCAGAAGCTATACTTTCGGCCGGCTTGAGGACGAAGTGGCCGCGCTTGCCGCGGGCTTCCGCCGGATGGGCATTAACAGGGGCGACAGAGTATCGCTCATGATACCGCCGTCGTTCGAGTTCGTGGCGGCGTCCTTCGCGCTTTTCCGCTGCGGCGCGGTAATAGTTTTCATAGACCCGGGTATCGGCTTTGCCAATATGGGCAAATGCCTTGATAGCTCCGCCCCGAAAGTTTTTGTCGGCATAACCAAGGCCCATATAGGGCGCGTGTTGGGCGGTTGGGCTCGCGGCAGTATCAAAACCCTTGTCACGCTCGGGCCGCGCCTTGGCTGGGGCGGATACTCCCTGGCGCAGGTGCGGGCAATGGGCGGGACGCCCCTTCAGCCCGAGAACACGGGGCCGGACGCGGCCGTCCTGTTCACTTCCGGCAGCACCGGCTCGCCCAAGGGCGCGTGCTATACCCACTCCATATTCGCGGAACAGGCGCGCCTGCTGAAGCTGATGTTCGACGTAAGGGAAGGTGAGACTTCCGTCCCCACCTTCCCTCTCTTCGCACTGTTCGATGTCGCGCTCGGCATGAGGGCTGTCATCCCCTCCATGGATTTCACCCGCCCCGCGCGCGCCAATCCCCGCCATATAAGCGGGCTGATAAACGATTTCGGCGCTGCACAACTTTTTGGTTCCCCGGCTCTGCTGGACACTTTGAGCCGTTACGGACAGTCAGCCGGACTGAAAATGCCGTCTCTCCGGCGTGTGATATCCTGCGGCGCGCCGGTGCAGGGCAAAATTATCAGGCGGGTGCTGCCCATGCTTGCCCCCGGCGTGCAGGTCTATACCCCGTATGGCGCCACGGAGGCTCTTCCAGTCGCGCTGACCGGCAGCGACGAGCTTTTGGGCGACGCCGTGGCCCTCTCCGCACGGGGCGCCGGTGTGTGCGTCGGCCGCCCGGTTGACGGCGTGACCGTAAAGATTATCGCCATAAACGACGGACCGCTGGGAAAGATGCAGCCGTCTCTGGAACTGCCGCCGGGACGGACGGGCGAGATTGCTGTCGCCGGGACCGCCGTGACGAAGGCATATTTCCATAACGAAAAGGGCGACGCCCTTTCGAAGCTGAAAGGCGAGGATGGAAAGGTTTTTCACAGGATGGGCGACGCCGGGTATCTGGATGAAAAGGGCCGCCTGTGGTTCTGCGGGCGCAAGGCTCAGCGCGTGACGGCCGGGGAGAAGGTTTACTTCACCGTTCCATGCGAGGGAGTGTTCAACGCCCATCCCGCCGTTAAGCGAAGCGCGCTCGTGGGCGTGGGAGCCGGACCTTCCAGGCGGCCGGTGATGATTGTTGAACTTGAGGAAGGAAATTCCCTGACTCCGGCTCTTGAGAAGGAACTGCTTGCGCTCGCCGCGGGGAATTCCGTCACCTCCGATATAAAGACTGTGCTGGCCCATCCCGCTTTCCCGGTGGACATCAGGCATAACGCCAAGATTTCCCGGGAAATACTGGCGGCCTGGGCCGGGGAGAAACTTTCATGACGCGTGTTCTTGTCACGGGCGCGGGCGGCTATGTTGGCGGGGCAATCGCGTCCCTTCTTGTTCGCAGGGGTTTCGAAGTGCGCTCCTATTCCCGGGGGGAGTATGAATCTCTCTCCCGTCTGGGGGTTGAGCAGGTGCGTGGAGACCTGCGCGACGGTACCGCGCTAAAGCGGGCCTGCGAAGGCTGCG
>CAYPTM010000179.1:0-5663 GCA_964413345.1 uncultured Elusimicrobiales bacterium | reverse complement strand
GACGGCGACGCCGCCGGACAGCTTGGCAAGGCGCTCTTCAAGTTTCTCGCGGTCGTAATCGGAGGTGGTGTCCTTTATCTGCTTGCGGATCTGGTCCGCGCGCTTCTTTATCTCGTCCTTGGAGCCGAGGCCGTCGACGATGGTGGTGTTCTCCTTGTCGGTGACGAGGCGCTTGGCGCGGCCGAGCATTTCGAGCGTGGCTTTCTCAAGCTTGAGGCCGCGCTCTTCGCTGATGACTTCGCCGCCGGTGAGGATGGCGATGTCCGCGAGCATCTCTTTGCGGCGGTCGCCGAAGCCGGGGGCCTTTATGGCGACGCCCTTGAGCGTGCCGCGCAGCTTGTTGACCACGAGGGTGGTCAGGGCTTCGCCGTCCACGTCCTCGGATATGATGACGTAGGGCT
Organism: uncultured Elusimicrobiales bacterium; assembly: GCA_964413345.1. Classification (GTDB taxonomy): domain Bacteria; phylum Elusimicrobiota; class Elusimicrobia; order Elusimicrobiales; family Elusimicrobiaceae; genus CAYPTM01. Next base: position 5,262 of record CAYPTM010000179.1, on the reverse strand, counting down.
TGCCGCTCTGGACAATCTTCTCCAGCAGGGGCAGGAGGTCCGCCATGGCGGAAATTTTCTTGTCGGTGATGATGATGTAGGGGTCTTCGACGACGCACTCCATCCGTTCCGCGTCGGTGACGAAGTACGGGGAGATGTAGCCGCGGTCGAACTGCATGCCTTCCACGACGTCGAGGGTGGTCTCGGCGGATTTGCCTTCCTCGATGGAGATGACGCCTTCGTGGCCGACTTTTTCCATCGCCTGGGAAATAAGGTCGCCGATGACGCGGTCATTGGCGGAGATGGTGGCTATCTGGGCCTTCTCCTCTTTCGTCTTGACCGGCTTTGCCATGCGCTTGATTTCGGCTTTCACGGCTTCCACGGCCTTCTCGATGCCGCGGCGGACCATCATGGGGTTGGCGCCGGCGGTGATGTTCTTGATGCCCTCGGTGATGAGCGCGTGGGCGAGAACGGTGGCGGAGGTGGTGCCGTCGCCGGCGATGTCGTTGGTCTTGGCCGCCACTTCGCGGATGAGCTGCGCGCCCATGTTCTCGAAATGGTCTTCCAGCTCTATTTCCTTGGCGATGGCGACGCCGTCATCGATGATGAGCGGGCTGCCGAACTTTTTTTCCAGCACGACGGAGCGGCCCTTGGGGCCGAGGGTCACGCGGACCGCGGAGGCCAGCTTGTCCACGCCGGCCTTGATGCGGGCGCGGGCGTCTTCCGAGTAAACAATCTGTTTTGCCATTTTAAGTTCTCTCCTTTTATTGGGTAAACCGTTATTTCAGGACGCCGAGTATGTCGTCCTGGTGCATGATGAGGTATTCGACGTCGTTGATTTTGATCTCGGTGCCCGAATACTTTCCGTAAAGTATGCGGTCTCCGGCCTTGACGTCCATGGGAAGGCGCTTGCCGTCTTCCGTGGTCTTGCCGGGGCCGGCGGCGATGATTTCGCCTTCCATCGGCTTCTCTTTGGCGGTGTCGGGGATTATGATGCCGCCTTTCTTGACTTCCTTGGGCTCCACCGGTTTCACGAGGACCCGGTCGCCAAGGGGCTGAATCTTGACCTGTGTCGATGTTTCTGCCATGATTGTTAGCCTCTCTCCTTAATGGTTTGTTCCAGATTAGGTTATCTCCGCTGACCGCGGAAGATAACTAGCACTCCAACTGCTTGAATGCTAATTTATCAAAAAGTTTTTATGCTTGTCAATGGCACTCCCAAACTTGGAGTGCCAGTTTTAGCCCTGGCGGGTTTCTCCGTCGGTTTCGCCGGAGAGGACGCGCCTGGCCTTGCGGATGGCTTTTTTCAGGCGGCTGAAGACGGTGCTTTTGCCGACCGTCACAACCACGACGCTGATGTTGTCGGGGCCGCCGTTATCGTTGGCCAGGCGCACCAGCCCGGCCGCTATTTTCTGCGGCGAGTCGGATGACGAGAGGATGGACGGCAGCAACTCTTCCTTGACGGCCTTGAAAAGTCCGTCGGTGCAGAGAAGGAGCCTGTCCCCGGGGGAAAGCGTTACGTCCCCCACGTCGAAGCGGATGTTTTTGTGTATGCCCATGGCCCGGGTGAGGATGTTCTGCATGGTGGAGGCTTCGGCCTCCTCCTTGGTTATTATTCCCTTGCGGACCTGTTCCATGACAAGGGAGTGGTCCTGCGTTATCTGGACCAGCTTGCCCTTGCGGAGGACGTATATGCGGGAGTCGCCGATATGGGCTATCGCCGCGCCGGTGGGGTGGAAAAGCACCGCGGAAAGCGTGGTTCCCATGCCCTTGTTGTCCGGAATCTTGGATGTCTCGAAAATCTTGGCGTTCGCGGCTGTGGCCGCGAATATGAGGTCGTTGGCCTGGCGCGACAGCCTTGTGTCGGTGACCGGGGCGCTGAGCTTCCCCGCGTGTATCGCAGCTATTTTCTCCACCAGGGTGCGCGCCGCCATGTTGCTGGCCAGTTCGCCCGAGTTATGCCCTCCCATCCCGTCTGCCACCGCCGCCAGGTTCAGTTCATCCGAAACAACGACGCTGTCTTCGTTGTTCGATCTGACCTTTCCCTTGTCCGTGGCGTAGCCGAATTCGGCCGAGAGCGATGAAATTTTTGCTTGAGATGTTGGCATTTTTTTAACGGTACTTGCTTCGGACCGCCTCTGCGCAATCGTTTATGAAAAGCCCCATTGTCATCAATGACAGCACGAGTGCCAGCAGCACATACGCGCTGTTTGTGCCGGCCTTGTCCTGAAAGCGGGAGAAGGGTTCCCTGAGGGCCATTTTGCGAGCCTCGGAATATATCTCCTCCTGGGGTTTGGGCTTGGGTACGTCAAAAAGCTTCGGCCTTTCCAGGCGTATTTCAGGTTTTGCTTCCCTGCGTGGCTCGGCCGGGCCGTCTCCGGAAATGAGCGGCACTTCCGCTGCTTTCTGGCGGCTTTCCGCCAGGGCTGCCCTGTGCATTTCAGCCTTCGTTCTTTCATAGTCGGCTATCAGGGCGTTGTTTTTGTCTTCCGTTTCCTTTATAAGCTGGGTCTGCTGGGCTTCCGCTTTCTCTATGAAACTGGAAGTCAGCCCGGAAACGGAGTAGTACCACATGGAAAGTATGGACGCGCCGAGCAGCAGAAAAGGCCCGAGGAGAGGCAGAATGGAGTTCTTTTTCATGAACCCCACGCCGATGGCCATGGCCGCCGCCGTTATGCTGACGAAAACAAAAATGGCGTCCGCGCCCGCATACTGTCCGCTGTTGGAGCAGTAATACCACAGCAGTGCCGGCATGGCCGCGGCAAGCAGGGAGCCGGTTATCCTGCCAGGCAGGCCGTTGTCGGAGCGGGAAAGGAGATATGTCCCGCCGAAAAACGCTATGCCGGCCGCTATCAGCATGCTTGTGTCCGAGAAAACATGCCCCGCGGCGGAATAGACGAGATTGAGCAGCTTGTTGGTAAGCCTTATGCCGGCGGTAGCGTCCGGCCAGGTGATGCCGCCCATGTAAGCGCTGGCCGCCATTGCGATAAGCATTACTGTGGTGCCTGAAAAGAATGACGCTATGCCCAGGACCGCCGCGATGCCCAGCAAAACCAGAGCAACCCCGGCCAGCACCAGCTGATGCGGGAGGAAGGCTCCCACCAGCCAGGGGTCCTTGAAGTAGCCCCAGCCTTCCACAGAGGCGGGAGTTGTTTTCGCCGCGCACACTATGCCGGTCGTCATGCTGAAAACATATATGCCAAGAAGGCACGCCGCGTAAAGGGCCATGTAGCCGTAGTCTTTCGGCTGGAAGAGGCTTTCTTTCCGGGATTCGTCATCCTCAAGCACAAGCGGTTCCGCCTGCTTTGTCAGGCTGTTTCCGGACCGCGCTGCGTTTTCGCTTTGGGCTGGCGGAGGCGGCGGCACGGCAAAGCGCACCTGCGGCTGCTGAAGCGGCGCCGGCGCATTCGCGGTGGACTGCGCCTGGCCCGGCTTGGCCTGATTCTCGGAAGCGGGCTTCTTGTCGGATTTCGAATCCAGCGCCTGCATCTGCTCGGCCATCACTTCATCAAAGGAGATTACTCCGGGCACCCGCTTGCTTATCTGCGCCACTTCTTCCTTGGTGGCGAAGGATGCTCCGGGAGGCGCGATTTTAAGGGTCGTTTCCGTGCCGCTGAGATCTATGCTGCCGGCGTTGTGGCCCCCCACCGGTTTTATGGGATGCCTGTATGCCGCGCCCTTGGAGAATGCCTCTATCGCTTCATCCGCGGTCTGGAAGCGTTCCTCCGGTTTTTTCTTGAGGAAACGCTCCACTATGGCGGCGGCCCAGAGCGGCACGTCAGGGGCTATCTGGATGATATTTGGAGGCGGTTCGCTGATATGCTTGTGTATGACTTCGATGGATGTTTTGCCTTCGAAAGGGTAGCGGCCGGTGAGCATGTAGAAGAAGGTGACGCCGGTCGAATAGAGGTCCGCCCTGTGGTCCACCTTGCGGCCCAGTCCCTGCTCCGGCGGCATCAGATAGGCCGTGCCAACCATTTCCCCCACCATCGTGAGCTGCTTTTCCTCGTTGACCTGGCGGGCCAGGCCGAAATCGATAATCTTTGGTTCCCAGTCGCTCGTGATGAGGATGTTGGAGGGTTTTATGTCCCGGTGTATGATTTCTTTCGAGTGCGCGTGGGCCAGGCCGCTGAGTATTCCCGTGGTGATTTTTACCGCCGTGTCGAAATCCAGCTTGCCCTTTTCCTTGATTATTTCCGAGAGCGAGCGGCCCTCGATGTAGCTCATCACTATATAATGGATGTCTTTTTCCTGGCCGATGTTGAAGACCTGAACGATGTTGGGGTGTTCAAGCTTGGCCACAGAGCGGGCCTCGCGCAGGAAAAACTGGACATAGCGTTCGTCGCCTGCGAATTCCGGCGAAAGAATCTTGATGCAGACCCATTTGTCGAGCCCGGGGTGATGGGCCTTGTAGGCGGAGCCCATGCCTCCTGAGCCAAGGCGTTCCGTAACCTTGCAGCCGGATATTTCCATCCCTATGATGGGATCCGGTTTAGTCGTGGTGTTTTGGGGTGTATTGTCTGCCATATTGTCCAGTATCTGACTATTATATATAAACTGAACCATCAGTCAAACAGGCTCTTTCTCTATTTCGCTTGACTAAATTAACTTAAGTAATCAATAATATATACATATCTGTGAATATACGCGAAGGGGGACGTTTATGCCGACAGGCGGCTTTCAGGTTTTAAAGGAAATCGGAGTTTTGCCCGCAACCGAAGGTTCCGAGATTCGTTTTTCCATAGACGAATTCCGCGGACACCGCTACGCGTCGGTGCGCAAATACCTGAAGCGCGACTCATACAACGGTCCCACCCGCTCTGGCATAACGATGAACGCTCCCATACTCAGGAGCATTATCGATTCCCTTTCCAAGCTTCCCAGGGACCCCGCTCTCGTGACAGAACAGGAGCTCGGCAAATTCCCCAAGCGGCCGGGGCTTTCCGTAGTAGCCCGGATAACCGTTTACCGGGACAGTGTCGGTATCGATCTTCGCGAATGGCAGGAAGACGTTTCCTATAAGGGCTGGACCAAGAGAGGCATCCGTCTGCCATTCGAGCAGGTGGAGAAGATCATCGGGTTCATGCAGGCGATGCTGGACTCCATGCCGGAAAAAAAATAGGTTTTTAGCCATTTGAAAAGCCGCCGCGCATTTTCGCGCGGCGGCTTTTTTGTCGGGAAACCTTGTGCCGGTCACTGCAATGGCTTTATCTCGAAATCCTGGTCCGGCACGTCCGTTACGTACTGGCCGCATTCCGTGAGGTCGTTGACGTTTTTAAGCAG
>CAYPTM010000178.1:0-5671 GCA_964413345.1 uncultured Elusimicrobiales bacterium | reverse complement strand
AGGCGGGATGTCCTTGAGGATGAAGCGGGGCAGGCCCTCCTCGTCGGACTCGTTGACATAGCTGGCGACGGCGCCGTAACCGTGGGTGTACATTATGGTTTCGTTCATCCAGATGCGGCTTGGAAGGCGGTCGTAGTCCATCTCGCGCACGGCCAGCATGAGCTGGCGGTACCTGCCGTCTATGACATAGCGGTCGTTGTCGGCCTGCGCGAGGCTGTAGTAGGTGCGCATCTCCTGCAACTGGCCGAAGGTGGCGGCGGCTGGCTGATGGTCCCACAGGCGGATGTTCTCCAGGGTCGGCCTGTTGGCGGCCAGGCGGGCCGGGGTAAGGGAAGCGGACGGGATGAAATCCTTCTGCGTTATCCTGCCCAGATTGAAGGCCCGGGAGGTCATGTCGATGGTGCGGAGCATGTAAGGCTGCTCGAGGGAGATTTCGTTGGGGCTCACGCGCAGCCGCTGATAAAGCGAGGGCAGCAGCTTGAGGGAAAGCTGGTTTAGGAGGAAAAGCCCCAGGAAACACCCCAGCGGCCAGGCCCAGAAAGTCCGGCGCAGGCGAATAGCGCTCACAAAGCACCCTATGCCCGCCGCAAGGGCGCAAATCGACAGCAGGGTCAGAGCGGGAAGGGTTATGGCGGAATCGGTGCAGCCCAGACCCGTGACTATGTGGGAGCGCGCCGTAAGCAGCTCATACCGGCCAAGAAAATGGCGCAGGCCGTAAAGCAGGAAAGCCAGTCCGCAAAGGACAAGGAGGTGGCGCGCCACCCCCGCAACGGCCCGGGTTTCAACGCCGCGCAGCTCAAGCCTCCCTGTAAACAGATAGTATGTCCCGACCAGCAGCATGGACAGAAGCAGCACGCCGGTAAGCCATCCCGCGGCCAGCCCCAAAGCCGGCGCGGCGAAGACGTGGAACGACACGTCCAGCCCGAACACCGGGTCAGCAAGGTTGAACGGCACGCGCTTGAGCGCGGCGAAGTACAACGGCCATACTTCCGACGCGGACTTGGCGAACAGGAAGGAGAGCAGGACGCTCCCCGGCAAAGCCAGCCACAGCAGGCGGCGGGCGAGGATTTGATTCGGCGCATAAGCGTCCCGCATCCCGGCTACCGCCCCGGCCACGCGGATATTGCCGTAGAGGAGCGCCATGAAAATGACGAAAAAAGCGAGGAAAAGGCTCCAGTGCGCCAGCAGCGAACGGGAGAATACCTGCGGGAAACCGGCTTCGGCGAACCAGAGCCAGTCTATGTAATATACGGAAAACAGCGGTCCCAGAAGCAGGACCGCCGCCACCAGCACGGCCGGGAAAATGATTTTTTTGGGCACGCTCAGGACCTCATCTTGCGGAATTTGACGGAAACGGTCATCCCCTCTTCATCCGAGTAGAACGACTTAACCCTGGCCCCGTGGGCCCTGGCTATTTTCTTGACCAGCATCAGCCCGAGGCCGCTGCGGCGGGAGCCCTCCGGCAGGCCGGAAAAGGGAACCTGCAGGAACGGGCGGAAAAGGTCTTTCTTGAGTTCGGGCGGCATTTTCCTGCCAAAGCCGCCGACGCTAATCTCTATGTCCCTGCCGCCGCACGACGCCACCGCCCGCACCACTTCCCCGGGGGCGGCGAAGCGGAGAGCCGCGGACAGCAGTTCCCGCAGCATGACCTTAAGCCATTCCTGCGACATGGGCACGCACGGGCGGCAGACACTTGAAACCGTATGAACGGACAGGCGCTTGCGCGCTATCTGTCCGCGGAATTCCCCCCTTATAAGGGACAGCGCTGCGCAGGGGTCGGAAGCCTCGCCCGGCACCCGCTCCACCAGTTCCAGGTCCATGGCGAATATGTCCAGAAAGGATTCTACGACCCCGCTGAGATTTTTCAGGGATTCGCGCACCTTGAGAAGCTGGTCTTCCTGCTCCGCCGTAAGCGGACCGGCGTAACCCTTGAAAAGATAATCGACATAACCGGACGCGCCCATCAGCGGCCCGCGGAACACGTGGGAAAGGGAACTGTAAAGTTCCTGCCGGGCCGCGCGCGGAAGGCGCGGCGCGTAAAAGATGGAATCCCGCGCGGTCAGTTTTTTCATCATTTCTCCGGGCTGGACAGCTTGAAGCCGTAGCCCTTGACGGTTTTCAGCAGCGAGCCGTGCCTGCGGCCCAGCTTGGAGCGCAGGCGGCGGACGGACATTTCAATCGCGCGGGAGGTGTCGATGAAATCATGGCCCCAGATATGCTGTGAGAGGAAATCCTTGCTTATCACCTTGTCCGGCCGGGACATGAACAACTTGAGCAGCTCGAACTCCTTGGGCCAGAGGACTATTTCCTTCCCGTCCACGGTGCAGAGGTGCTTTTCCTCCTCAAGGCATATGCCGCCCAGACGGCGGGACTGGGGCGCCTCAAGCGGGCCGGGAGGGGAATTGCGGCGGAGCAGCACTTCCACCCGGGCAAGCAGTTCGTCCACCTCGAAAGGCTTGGTGAGATAATCGTCCGCGCCCATCTTCAGGCCCAGCACCTTGTCCGCCGTGCTGTTTTTGGAGGTAAGGAACATCACCGGCGCGGGCATGGCCTCATGCGCGCCCTTGAGGATGCGGCAAAGCTCTATGCTGTCCCCGTCCGGAAGGCGGCGGTCCAGAATGAGCAGGTCAGGCGAGAACTTGCCCACCTCCGCCGCGGCGGAAGAGATGGTCTTGCAGGCGCGGACCTTGTAGCCCTCCTTCTCCAGTATCTGGACTATAAGGCGCTGGATGATCGGGTCGTCCTCCAGCAGGAATATCTTGCGGTGGTTCATCTCAGCGCCACCGGTATGGTAAAGCTTACGGTCACGCCCTTCCCGCTTTCGCTTTCAAGGCGGATGGCGCCGTTCTGCGCGCGCACCAGCTTCTTACAGAGCGCGAGCCCTATGCCGAGGCCCTTGAACCCGCGCACGGGCTCGGTGTCCGTGACCTGGTAGAATTCGGTGAACAGGCGCGCCTGGCTTTCAGCCGCGATGCCGGGGCCGTTGTCCTTGACGAAGAATTCCACGAAGCCGTTGTTCTCGCGCGCCATGAGCTCTATGCAGCCGCCCACAGGCGTGAATTTCAGCGCGTTGGAAACGAGGTTGAACAGCACCTGATAGACGCGGTTGGGGTCGCCGAAGGCGTGGAGCTCCGGCGCCGAAAGCTGCAGCTTTATAGAGATGCCGCTCTCCGCGGCCTGCTTGGAGAAGAACTCCGCTATCTTGCCAAGCGGTTCGGCCGCGGGGAAGGAGACCGGCTCGAACTGGAGCTTGCCTCCGTCCAGCCGGACGAGGTCCATGACGTTGTCTATGAACCCCTGGAAACGCTCGGAATTCTCCCCGATTATCTTGAGATACTTGTCCATCTCGGGCGTAACCTTGCCCGCCCCGCCCCGGCGCAGGAAATCCGTGTAGCCCTGTATGGCCTGCATGGGGGAGCGGAACTCGTGCGAGATGGTGGACGCCAGCTCCATGAACTTGTGCTTGAGGCCCTGCACGAACTGGTCCACCTCCTCAAGCTCACGGCTGAGTTCGACCAGCACGTTGGCCCCGGACAGGGGCGACGGCGACAGCGTCGGCGCGGAAGGGGGCAGCATCTTCTTGGCCTGCGTGTGTATTTTGTTAAGGCGCATTTCCAGCGCGCTGGCCGCGTAGAAGGCCGCCAGCAGCAGCGCTGATAATATCAGAACGTTGACGGCGACAATCTTGATGACCGTGTTGCGGGTCATCTGCCCCATGGAAGCCAGCACCGTCTTTTCCGACACGCCCACACGGATGAAGCCAAGCATTTCCTTCTCTTTGCCGTATACCGAGCCGATGTATTCGGTCACGCGGCCTTCCGGGTAGGAAGCGAACGACCTGGTGGCAAAACCGGTTATGGACACCCGGCGCAGAGCGTAGGGGTCCAGACGGGAATGATTCATCATCCAGACGTAGTCGTTGAGGCTCTTGGCTATGTACTGTATCTCGCCCTTGGAATCCTGAAAAACGACATAGACCATGCTGTCGTTGCGGAAGACCATGTCAGACAGGGCGTGGTAACTGCCAATGGCGGCGCGGTTGGCCTCGGTGGTGCGTTTGGGACTCCACTTATGGTACAGCGTGCTTGAAAGCTCGTTTATGACCTCGCGCGCGCTCTCCTCGGACTTGGAGAGAAAGGCCTGCTTCTGCAACTGTATTATTATGCCGGAAAGGACGGCCAGCGCCATCGTGAGATAAACAGCCACCAGCATGGTAATCTTGACGCGAAGGCTGATGCCGTCGCCAAGCAGTTTTTCCTTAAGGTAATTCAATATTTTCATTTTTTCCCCATTGCCTTGCGGACAGCGTTTTCAAGCTGATCAATCTGGCACGGCTTCATCATGTAGCCTACCACCCCGCGCTTGTGCCACAGGTCCTCGTCCCAGTCAAGCGGTCTTTCCCCCGTCACCACCCACTTCGGCACCGAAGCCAGCGCGGGCGCCTTCCCGATAAGGCCGTCGCAGAAATCAGCGGCGGTGCCGTCAGGCATATGCTGGTCCAGCAGTATCAGGTCCGGCGCGGAATCCTGCGCGAGCGCAATGCCCTCCCCGACGTTGCGGGCCTCCAGCACGGCGAGCCCCATCCCGGCGGACAGCACGTCCTTCATGAACTGGCGGCTTACGGGATCATCGTCAACAATCAGCACGGTGGACATGGATGTAACGCTCCTGTTAAAGGGACTATGGATAATATATATATTAACGCCCGGAGGGGCAATCCCCCGCGTGGATTGCGCAACTCTCATTTAGCCCACTTATCCCTGAAACGACTTCAAACAAGTTCTGTTAAGCGCACGAAGGCGGGAATGCGTGGCACGCCCATACCCTTATTGCGAAACTGGCGGACTGAATATCAACAGCGGGATGCGGTTGATTCGTGAAGATGGCGACATGAAAAACCATGGCTTCGGATACGGCGGGATTTTGTAGAATCTCCTTAATGGACGAGGCAAGGGAACTGGCGAAAGCCGTGATTTCAGACACGCCCCTTCTGCTGCGGAAAACATCCCCGCGCGGAATAGTGGCGCAGGCCGTGCTTATCGCTCTGGCGGCGCTGCTGGGAAACCAGTTGCATTTCCCGCCGGACATCGCGCGCTGGGTGCAGCCGGCGCAATGTGCCGTCATGCTGTGCGCCCTCCTTTACGGCCGCTGGGCGGGCCTTATGGCGGCCATAGCCGCCGCGCCGCTCCAGACCGTAACCGTCATCGGCGCCATATTCTTCTATGCGGACTGGGGCGCCTTCGCCGTAGGCCACTATCTGCCCGGGCAGGAATGGAAACAGCTTTTCAACTCCAACCACTATGTGCCGGCGTCCGGGCTGGTTGGCAGCATGCTCTGCTACGGCCTGCTGACCGGCTGGCTGGTGGAAAAATTCCGCGTCCGGCATTTTTACGCGCTGATATTCGCCGTCATAGCCGGCAGGATTGTTGAAACGGGCTTCCCCGCCGTGTTCACCAACGTCATAGACCCCGAAACCGCGCAGTTCGGCATACTGACGGCCCTGCCGCAGGTATTCGTACTGGCCCCCGCGGCCAAATTCCTCTCCGACAGACACGCGGAGAAATGAGCGCCGTTCCCCCTTCACCCAATCAGGGCAAGTTCAATCCGGCCCTGCCCCTGGCCCTGCTTGCCGCCGCCATAGCCTTTGCCGCCATGCAGCCGGTGACAGGCA
>CAYPTM010000177.1:898-5682 GCA_964413345.1 uncultured Elusimicrobiales bacterium | reverse complement strand
TCAGCGTGCTGTCTATGTCCGATATGGTTATATCTTCCAGCGAGTAGGCCAGGTTGAGCTGGTACTTGTCTTCCTCGAAGCGGGGGCCAAGGCGGAGGCGCGCGCCGGTGCGCTTTTCGTAATAGGCGCTCGACACGCTGGCGTAAGTCTTCTGGCGGCGGGTGTTGAACACGTCCGCGCCGAAGCTGATGGGCTTGTTGAATATCCAGGGGGTGGTCCAGCTTACGGTGTAGTCCAGCACTTTCGCGCCGAACTGCCACGAGAACGAGAGCCTCTGCGCCCGGCCCAGGAAATTCATGTGGCTGACGGACAGCTCGCCGTACAGGCCGTCAGTGGACGAGACCGCCGCGCCCATGGTCATCATGCCGGGCTTGCCTTCCACCACGTCGAAGGCCACGTCCACCTTGTCCGGGTCGGCCGTGGGGGTGACCTCGAACTGCACGTCGTCTATGAAGCCGAGGTTCATTATCTCTCCTGGCTCTTGCGGATGCGGGAGGAGCGGAAAACGTCGCCTTCCTTGACCACCACCTCGCGCTTGATGACCCAGGGCTTGGTGGCCTTGTATCCGCCCACGTCGACGTGGTCTATGTACACGACCGTGTTTTCCGTGATTATGAAATCGATGTCCAGCTCGCCGGTGGCCGGATCGAAGCGTTTCTCCGAGCGGACCATCATCTTTATGTAGCCCTTGTCGGCGTAAAGGTCCTGTATGGCGCGGAGGGTGTTGTCGTAGCGTTCCTGCTCGTAGGTCTTGCCGCGTTTGTAGTCCAGGGTTTCCGCCAGCTCCTTTTCGTTGAAAACCGTGTTGCCGGCGAACGATGTTTTCCCGAACTTGCTCTTGGGTCCTTCGTTAATCTTGTAGCTGATGTAGACTTCGCTTTTGTCCGGGCTGAAGGTGATGCTTGAGTCGGTTATCTCGAAGGCCTGATAGCCCCGGTTTTTGTAGAAGGTGGCCATGGCGGCCTGGTCCTGCTGGAGGTCGGCTTCGCTGTATATCTTGCCCGTCCGGTTTTTCGTCTCGCCGATGATTTTCTTTTCCTTGAAGCCGGTGACGCCGTCGATTTTGACCGTCTTGATGCGGGACTGCTTGCCTTCTGCCAGAGTGATGGTGACTATGACGTTGTTGGGGTGCTTCGGATCGGGCGCCTGGGCGAAGGAGGCCTGCGCCTGGGTATAGCCCTTCTCGCGGTATTTGTCGCGTATTTTCCCCATGTCCATTTCGAGCCGGACCGAGTCGAACGGGTCCCTTTCCTTGGTGGACATGGCGTCCTCTATGCTGCCGTCCGAAAGTTCGTCGTTGCCCTTGAATATGAACTTGCGGACTGTGGGCCGTTCGGACACTATATAGACCACCTTGTGGCAGGGGCGGGACACCCCGTCGGGGCCGTTCTTTTCGCCGCCGGACACAAGCACGTCCACGGAGGCGCTTGCCATTGTGCCCAGACCGACTATGGCCTGAATATCCTTGGCTATGGAGGCGCGCTCATAGAGCTCGCCCTTCTTGGCCGTCACCTGCTTCAGGACTACGCGGGGTTTGATGCTGATAAGGCCCTTTACTTCCATGTCGCAGATGAGCCAGGGGCCTTCCCCTTCCGCCGTCGCGGGCGTGGGCGCGGGCGCGGCGTCAGCCTGTTTTGCGGCTGGCTGAGGGTCGGCCACGGGGGCCGGCGTTTCCGGGTTTACTGTGTTCGTCTGGGTTGCGGTCGAAATCTGCGCGTCGGTCTGAGGCGCTGTCTGGGAATGTGAGAGGACCGGCAGGACTAAAAGGAGCAGCAGGGAGAGAAATACTTTGGTAATCATCAAAATCCTAAAGGGTTGAAATATAACGACTGCCGCGCTACCTTCGCGCGGGCGCGTATATATAATTATATAACAATTACGGGGTCGGGGGCTGTGACGGGGGGTGGGGGGAGGTCTTCTCCCGCCAGAAATCAAGCACTTCCGAGAGGGCGGGCGACAGTTCGGCGTTGCGCCGGATGATGGCCATGTCCCTTTCCGTGTCGTCCGGGGACATGTCTTTTTCCTGTATCAGCAGGCGCACGGCCTGGTCGTCCAGAGGGCGCAGCCTTTTGATTTCGTTCTTCTCCAGCCATTGCGGGCTGACTGCGGAACGGCGCGCGAAAAGCAGGCCCGTGTCGCCCTCTCCACCGTAAAAAACCAGCGCCCATTCCTTTTTGGGCATGTAGTAGCAGTAGATGGGGCGGGATATTTCCTTCTTGGAACCGTCTTTCAGGGTGACCTTTGACTTGTGTTCAACCAGCATGTGTTCCCCATCCATAAGCGCGAGGTCGATGGATTTTTTGGACAGGAAAGCCTGCCATTTGTCGTTTGAGTATTGCGCGTCGAAGGTTTCCGGCAGGAATTTATGGAATATATAGCGTCCGTCCTGATATACCAGATAGGGCGGGTTCAGCTTCCAGCCCAGGTAGCCGCCCCAGGCCCACGGATTGAACATCTTCAGTTTCCCGAGCTCGCCGGAGTTTTTTCAAGGAACGCGGTTATCCCCTTAACTCCCGTGAGGTGAACGAAGGGCTGCGCCGTTTTTGCCCCGTTCGCCAGATGGTTTATCAGCAGCAGTGACAGGATAGTGGCGGTCAGGCCGGCGGCTATTGATGTCTTGCGATACTTTTCGACATAGGGCGCGGCTGTGGCCGCAAGAAGCGCAATGGCCGAGGAGATGGCGAAAATGGAGTGCCTGACGTGCTGGAGCGACATTATGCCGAAAAAAGCGAATGCCAGAATGAGGAACCATTCCTGTTTTTTGCGACGTAACAGGTCCACCCCCGCCAGCATGCCGCCGAGCAGGAGGAACCAGTATGGCAGTTGATAGAGCGAAAAGACCGGCGGCATCCATTCCTGTATTTGCGCTTGCAGGACGCCCATGTCGGCCTGGTGGGTCAGGGCGATGGAATACACGGCGGTTCCGAAAGGTGTGACGCAGGCTCCCGCCGCTCCCGCCGCGGCAACAGCGCAGGCGGCAAGGGCTGTTTTGACTCGGGCCGCTCTTTCTTCCGGGTGGAAAACGGCGTGAAGCGCTTCTCCCGCCGCCATTATTGCCGCCAGCGCGATTCCGTACATGACACCGGCGTGCAGGTTGGTCCAGAGGATGAAGGCGGGGAGAGCAAAAAGGAAAATCCGCAGTTTTCCCCCGGATGTCCCCTTCAGGCGTAGGCGCTCAAGAAAGTAGAGCTCGGCGGTGAAGAAAAACATCGTGGCGTTGTCGGCCCGCACGTCCAGGCAGGGCAGCATCGCCGCCGCCCATACCGAGAAGGCCGCCGGGAAGCAGATTCCGATTCCATAGAGCCGCAGCAGCAGAAAAACGAATGCCGCCGTGCCGCCGAAGAAGAGCAGCTTTAGCGCCTGCAGCCCCGCCAGGCCGTATTTTGAGTAAAGAAGGAAGTATACCGCCTGCGTGAGCCACTCAAAGTCGGTCCACGGCTGTCCGGCCATGCTCCAGGAAAGGAAATCCGCGCGCGGAACGGCATGGGAAAGCACAATACGCTTCCCCGCGGAGAGATGCCAGAATAAGTCCGGATTCTGCGGAGGGCCGAGGAAGGCCGGCGCGGCCAATAAAAAGACAAACGCAAAAAAGCCGAGCGTTAGCACGGCTTTTCTGGGCTTCATAAATCAGCGTTTACTGCTTCGGTCTTACGGCAAGGCCGCTTTTGATGCAGCCGGTGCAGACGTAAGCCGCTTTCACCTGGCCGCCGATAACGACGCGCTGCTTCTGGAGGTTCGGCATGAACCGCCTGTTAGTTGCCTTGTGAGAGTGGCTGTACGACTTCCCGCTGACGGGACCTTTACCGCATATTTTACACTTGTATGCCATATGGTTTATTCTAGAAAATATTGGGACGGTTGACAAATGAAATCTTTGCGCGCCGGACGGAGAAGGCCGCCTCCCCTTCCGGAAAAGGCGGCTTCCGTCCTGCGAAAGTTACTTCTTTGCCGCGGGTATGCGGATGATGTTGACGGAGTTCATCTTGACCGGGGAGAAGGCTATGCCGTTGTCGCCCGGGGTGTCCGCTATCGCTGAAACCACCTTCATCCCGGAGACCACTTCCCCGAAGATGGTGTGGCGGTTCGTCAGGTGGCTGGGCAGCCCGTGTCCGCGCGGGTCGTCGGTGATGAAGAACTGCGAGCCGTTGGTGTTGGGGCCGGCGTTGGCCATGGCTAGCAGGCCGGGCTTGTCGAAACTGAGGGAGGGATGGAACTCGTCGGCGAACTTGTAGCCCGGGCCGCCCTGGCAGTTATTGAGCGGGTCACCGCCCTGTATCATGAAGCCGGGGATGACGCGCATGAAAGTAAGGCCGTCGTAAAAGCGGCTTTTCTTGGGCTGCCTGGTGGCGGGGTCGAGCCATTCCTTCTTGCCTTCCGCCAGCTCGGTGAAGTTGGCGACCGTTTTGGGCGCCTTGTCTTCGAAAAGGCGGGCGATGATATCGCCTTTCGCGGTCTTGAATTCCACATAAAGGCCGGGCGGGAGGTTTTTCATTGAAGCCGGTATTGCGGGGGTCGTTTCCATTTTTTCTGCCTTCGCGGCTGGTTTGGCCGCGGTTTTATCCTGGGTTGCCGTCGCCGCTTTCGCGGACGGCGCGGTCTTGTTTGCTGCGGGCTGCGTTTCCGCCGCGTTGGCCAGGGGCGCCAGCGCGAGGGTTGCCGCTATCAAAACCAGTTTTTTCATCTGCGCGTCTCCTTGTCTGTGATACGACGGGCGGTTTGTCCAGCCCGATTCTTTTCTGTATTATATAAATATTGACAGGAGCGTGAACCAATGACCTTTGCTA
>CAYPTM010000177.1:0-888 GCA_964413345.1 uncultured Elusimicrobiales bacterium | reverse complement strand
ATTCGCCGCGCTGTTCGCGGCTTCGTTGTCCGCGTCCGCCGCCGCGCTTGAGTTGGGCGGCCGCAAGGATGCCTCATCCTCCGGCTGCGCCGAATCGTCCGATTCCTGTTCCGCCGTGCCGGCCGCGGGGAAGAAAGGCGCGCTGGACCTCAAGCCTTTGCCGCAGCTGCCCGCGCCGTCAGCCACCGCGCCCGCGGTAAAACCTTCGTCAGCCACAGCCGTCGCTCGTCCCGCCGAAGGTGATGCGCTAGCTTCCACGGCGGCGGCTCCTGTACAGCAGCCTGCCCCGGCCGCTCCGGCGCCCGCTTCGGACGCTTCCTGCGGAATGCCGGCATGGCTGAAAATTTGCGCTGCGCTTGCCGCCGGCATAGTCGCTTTCATGGCGTGGAAGATTTTTTCAGGCGGGAAAAAATAAAAATAACCGTTCCGCAATAAAAAAAGCCCCGCCTTCCGGCGGGGCTTTTTTGTTCGCGGTCAAAGCTGGGTAAGCAGCGTTTTGGCCAGCCGGTCCTGGGCCATTTTCCGGACGGTGTCGGCCAGCGCGGGATTTTTCTTCATTATGGCCGCGAATTCCGCGGCGCGGAAGCGGAAGACCTGTGCCGTGCCGGTTGTCCTGACCGTGGCCGAGCGGGGGGCTTTGGCGAAATAGGCTATCTCCCCGAAAATATCTCCGGGGCCCAGCTTCGCAACCTCCATTGGCGTGGGAAGGCCGACTGAGCGTATAACGGCCAGGTCGCCGGAATAGATGACGTAAAGGTCGTCACCTGGCTCTCCCTCGCGGACGACTTCCTCGTTTGCCGGATATTCGAAAAAACCGGAAGGCAGCTGGGAAAGGAGGCCGCCGAAATCCGGCTCCACCATGCTGCGGTCTTTTATCCCCAGCCTTTC
>CAYPTM010000176.1:0-5702 GCA_964413345.1 uncultured Elusimicrobiales bacterium | reverse complement strand
AACGGTATACTGCCCGTTCCGAAATGGTGGTATTCGCGGAGAGGTTGCCCGGGCGCAGATGCTCCCTGATGATGTGCGTTATGAGACGTGTTTCAACCCGGCTTGATTTCAGCCGTTCCAGAACGGCTTCCGCCAACGCCGCGCCTTCTTCCTCGTGCATGAAGAAGCGCAGCCTGCCTTCCCGCATCTGGGCCGTTTTCGGCTTTGCTATGTCGTGCAGGAGCGCGGCCAGCAGCATTGTGGATTTCTGTTCTTTCAGGGGGATAAGGCCCTGGCTGAATTCCGGATACAGTTTTTCCGCGTTGGAAATGAAATACTCCAGTCTCTCCACGACCGAAAGCGTGTGCTTTAAAACGCCGCCTTTGCCGTAGTACCTTATCGCGCAGGTCCGCTGCTTCTTAAGTTCCGGGAAGAGCGCGCACAGTACGCCGGTCCTGTCCATCATTTCTATCCAGGGCGCGGCTTTCGGCGCGCCGAGTATCCGGCGCAGTTCTTCCCGTATTCTTTCGCCGGATGGTTTGGGCGCGAGTTTCGCCCGGCTTTTAATGGCTTTCAGCGTGGCCGGTTCTATTTTGAAATCAAGCTCGGCCGCGGTGCGGAATGCCCTGAGCAGCCTGAGCGGGTCATCCTTGAGGACTGAGGCGGAGTTCATCCTGACTATGCCGGCCTTGAGGTCCTTGAGTCCTTTGCTCCGGTCTTTTACCGCCTTGCGGTCGAAGGAAATGTCCAGCGATTTTTTTCCGAAGGCCAGCTTGACTTCCGAGAATGGGATATACAGGGAGTTTACGGTAAAGTCCCTTCTGGCTATGTCCGCCGCCTCATCTTTCCCCTGATAGGGTGAAATATCCAGCTGGAACTGAAAAGGGTTTTTCGCGGCAACGCGCCATGTGTCGGTCTCTTCATCCAGCAGTATCGGCACGCCTCCGCAGGCTTTGGCGGCCGAGGCCGCGGTTTCAGCGGCGGAGGCCCGTCCGGTGCAGAGGTCAAGGTCAAAAACCGGCCTGCCAAGCAGGGCGTCCCTTACCGAGCCGCCTACAAGGTATGCATCCGGGGCGATTCGCAGAACGGCGGTTTTTATCGCCTCCGCTTCCGATTTCCCGGCGTGTTTAGGCATGCGCATGCGCCGCCTGTTTCTTTGCCTTCAGTTTGTCCATCTCGACTTTGCGCAGTTCGCGCTTGAGGACTTTCTGCATGGAATTCTTTGGCAGCTTGTCCACTATTTCTATATCGCGCGGACGCTTGTAGGGGTCCAGGTTTTCCTTTATGAAGCGCATCAGGTCCTGGCGGGTCAGCGCCTGTCCTTCTTTCGGAACGATGAACGCTTTTATTATTTCGTCCCCTTTCCCGTCGGGTATGCCGATGACGGCGGCTTCGCCTACTGCGGGGTGTTCGCACAGCACCTGCTCCACCTGCGCGGAAAAGACCTTGAGGCCCTTTATGATTATCATGTCCTTCTTCCTGTCGCGTATGAAGAGGAAGCCGTCCCGGTCGATGGTGCCGATGTCTCCCGTTTTAAGCCAGCCGTCCCTGGTGAATATTTCCGATGTGGCGTTCGGGTTCCCGTGGTAGCCCTTGGTTATGTTTTCGCCGCGGACGCAGATTTCCCCCTCCTCGCCGTGCTGGAGGATCTTCCCGTTTTCATCCACTATGCGCACGCTGACTTCGGGCAGTGGCCTGCCCACTGAACCTGTCTTGCGCGAGGCCGGCCTGTTTACGCTGACGACGGGACCGCTCTCCGTAAGGCCGTAGCCTTCAAGTAGCGGAACATTGAGGTTCTCCTCGAATGTCTTCATCGTCTCGTCGCTGAGCGGGGCCGCGCCGGATACAGCGAAGCGGGTTTTCCTGAAAGCCCAGAACTGGAGGTAGAGCCGTTTGAAACCCTTGGCTTCCTTTGCCAGAAGGGAGAACACCTGCGGTATGGCCGCCATGACCGTCACGCCTTCCGAACCCATCATGCTCAGCCAGGGTTTTGCCGGGGTGATGTGGGATACCACCAGCGAGGACGCTCCCACCATCAGCGGCAGCACCGTCGTGGTGGTCCAGGAAAAAGTGTGGAACATGGGCAGCAGGCAGAGAAACACATCGTCTGGTTTTACATGCAGGGCGGCCTTGCTGGAGCGGGCGTTGGCTATCAGGTTGCCGTGGGTCAGCAGAACGCCTTTCGGGTACCCCGTGGTGCCGGAGGTGTAGAGAACCGAGGCCACCGTATCCCTTGAGGAATGCTTGTAGTGGGCCTGCAGGTCGCTGTTGGCGGGAGCGCTGTCTATCAGGCGTCCGAAATTCAGTATGCCCTCTCTTTCCTCGCCGTCCGTGGTTATCAGGAAAGAGATGGAGTGAAGCGACTGCGTAAGTTTTTTGTAAGGCGCGATAAAATCTTCCTGCGTGATTATGCCTTTCGTGCCGCTGTCTTCCAGTATGAAGCGTATCTCCTCGGTCTTGGAGATGAGGAAATTGACAGGCACGGCGGCCGCGCCTATCTTGGCCAGCGCGTAATGGGCGATTATGAATTCCGCGCCGTTGCGCAGCACTATGGCCACTCTGTCACCCGAGCGCACTCCCATATGCCAGAAGGCGTCGGCCGCCCGGTCCACCGTAAGGAGGAGGCGGTCGAAAGTCCAGCGGCGGCCGTTGAGCTCCACCACGGCCTCCTTGTCGGGATAATTGGATGCGCTTTTGAGCAGTGTTGAATACAGGTCTCTGAATTCGTGCATATCGTCCTCTAGTATTGTCTCGGATCAAGGATATCGCGGAAGGCGTGGCCCAGCAGGTTCCAGCCGAGCACGAACAGGAATATTGCGCTTCCGGGTATCAAAACGGTGTGCCAATAGGCGAGCGGGTTGCCGGCGCTGCCCAGTATCCAGTTGCGGGAGAGGGCTATCATCTGCCCCCAGTCCGAATATCCCGGGGGCGCGCCCAGGCCCAGAAAGCTCAGTGATGCCGCGGTCAGGACGACCGCGCCGATATCCAGGCTGGCGACTATCAGAACCGGGTAAATAGAGTTTGGCAGTATGTGGCGTGTAAGAATCCAGAAGCTTCCTGCGCCCATTGCGCGGGAGGCCGTAACGAAATCGCGTTCCTTTACGGACATGACGTCCCCCCTTACAAGGCGGGCGTAGGCCGGCCACGACACCACGGCCAGAGCCGCCATGACCTTCATCAGGCCAGGTCCCAGCATGGAAACTATAACCACGGCCAGCACCATTCCGGGCAGGGCCAGCACTATGTCCGTCACGCGCATGAGACCTTCGTCCAGCCAGCCGCCGAAGTATCCCGCCAGCGCGCCAAGCACTATACCTATCAGTGCCGAAATGAGGACGACCGTAATTCCGATTTTAAAAGCCGTTCTGGCCCCCCACATAACCCCGTGGAAGATGTCGTATTGCTGTTCGGTGGTGCCGAAAACGTGCGCGGCGGACGGCTGCTCCGGTTCCGGCGCGAAGCCCGCCTGGGGCATGAGGTATGGGTCCCGCGAATTTGCTCCCAAGGGGGCAAGGCAGGGCGCGAGCAGCGCCGCCAGTCCGAACATGGCAACCAGCGCCAGGCCGAACAGGGAGGCCTTGTTTTTCTTGAGCCTTGCGGTGAAGCGCGAATCTCCGTTCATCTAAGCCTTATCCTCGGGTCCACCAGGGCGTAAAGCACGTCGGCCATGAGATTGCCGACCACGAACAGCGCCGCTGTCAGCAGGGAAAAGCCAAGGACGCCCGGGATGTCCAGCTGTTGGGCGCTCATGACTCCCCAGCGCCCTATGCCGGGAAAGTTGAAAACCGTTTCCGTTATCACGACTCCGCCAAGCAATCGCACGAACTGCAGGCTGGCCAGCGTGATGACAGGTATGAGCGCATTTCGCCGCGCATGCACGTTTACCACCACGCTTTCGGTCAGGCCCTTTGCCCTGGCCGTGCGGACGTAATCCTTGCCCAGCTCTTCCAGCATGGTCGAGCGCGTGACTCTCATCAGGAGCGCGACACTGCCGTAACAGAGCGTGGCCGCCGGCAGTACCAGATGCTTCAGCGCGTCCCAGAATACCGCCGGTTTCATGTTCAGGAGAGAATCCACTGTCAGCAGTCCCGTGTACTGGCGGAACTGTCCCCCCGCCATCAGCATGTCCGTGGCGAAGGAAAAACGCCCCGGCTCGAACCAGCGCAGCTTGCCGTAGAAGACCATCAGCAGCAGGAGTCCAAGCACGAAAGTCGGCAGCGAATAACCCGTAATCGATACGAAGCGGGAGAAATGGTCCACGAACCTGCCCTTGTGCACCGCGGACTGCGTGCCGAGAAATATGCCGCACAGAAGCACCGCCAGCATGGTGACGGCGGCAAGTTCCAGCGTGGCGGGGAGGTAGGCTTTCATCGCGTCAGCCACGGGCATCTTGGCTGTTTCCGAATAGCCCAGTTCCCCGTGCGCGACTTTCCCTATCCACCTGGCATACTGCGTCAGCACTGAATCGCGCAGCCCTTCCCGACGGATTATGTCTTCCAGCGAGTCCAGCTGGCGCGGGTCTTTTATGTACAGCGAGGCCCGCATCTCCGGTGAGAGCAGCTGCGTCAGGGCGAACAGGAGGAAGGTGACGCCTATGGCCACCAGCGGCAGCAGTGCCAGCCTTCTTCCTATGTATTTGAGCATGCTATATCAGGCTTTCTCCTGTTTCTTCCCGGAGCGCATGGCGTACCAGTAGAGCGTTCCCGCTATGCAGGCGTACAGAAGAGAAGAAAGTATGGCTTCCTGCATGGTGGTCCCTCCGGGCAGATCTCGAAGATGGAGGTGTTCAGCCAGACTGGAGTGCCGCCAGTCCGAGAAGGCTATGATTCCGGCTATGCCTATGCCCATAAGCGCGTCACCCGCGATGAGGCCCGAGGAGAACAGGGAACCCTGGTCGTCCTCCTCTCCCATGGCGGACTTGCGCTGTTTTGCGACGAAATAGGCTATAAGTCCTCCAAGCAGTATCATCGGCCAGTTGGTTATGGGCAGGTAGAGGCCTATGGAGAAAGCCAGCGCGGATATGCCGCAAAGCTCGCAAACGAGTCCGATGCCAGCGCCGAGACCGAGAAGGGCCCATGGCAGGCTGCCTCCGGTCACGCCCTGCACCAGCTTCGCCATAAGCTGCGCCTGCGGGGCTTCCAGCGGATTGGGGTGTTCCGGCGTAGCCATGCCGAAGCCGTAAGCCTTATAAAGGATAAGCAGTATGAAGCCCGAGCGCACCGCCGAGCCCAGCGTGCCCATTATCTGCGCAAGCTGCACTTTCCACGGTGTAGCGCCTATCAGCGCGGCGGATTTCAGGTCCTGCGAAAGGTCTCCCGAAAGCGAAATGGCTATGCAGACAATCGCGCCGCCGGTGATCGCTGCTATCTGTACGGTGCCGGGGGCGTGCTTCGCCGCCACGAACATCAGCGTCAGGGTGAGCAGTGCCGCTATGGTCATGCCGGACACAGGCTGGTTGGTTGTGCCTATGAGGCCGACCATGCGCGCGCTGACCGCCACGAAGAACATGCTGATGACTATGACTATGCCGGCTTCAAGGAAGCTGAGTTCGAAACCGGGATAGAGCCACAGGAAAAGGAACATGGCGAACACACCGGCTCCCACGATGGAAAGCGGTATGTCCTGTTCCGTCCTCAGGAAACGCTGGCGCAGCGCCGCCGATTTTTCGGCGACAATATGGAAAATCCCGCCAAAGATAAAGGATGCCAGCGCCGCGCATCCGA
>CAYPTM010000175.1:0-5706 GCA_964413345.1 uncultured Elusimicrobiales bacterium | reverse complement strand
GAGCTTGCCGGCATAGGTGTTTATTTCAGCTGCCGCGCTGCCGCCAAAGCGTTCCTCTACCTGCCGCATCACCTCGCCGAATATTTTGGACCTGGGCGTGTTATCGTCTATGGCTATACCAAGCTTCGACAACGACGCCGTATTGCCCTCAAACGCCTTCCCCAGCATCATCGTCGCTGTACGCAGGTCCATGCCAAGCCCGGATGCTAGGTCGAGCGTGCCCTTAGTGGCGCGCTTCAACGCTTCCCCGGACAGCCCGAACGTCGCCAGTAGGCGTTCCGTTTCCAGAATCTGTTCCTTGGTGGACATGGCGCATTTCGCCTGGGCCTCGGCGAAGGCGACATAGTCGGCTATGGCGGCCCTGCTGGTGATGCCGAGATTCTCCATCGCATGGGTAAAGGTTGTAATGGCCTTTTCGGTTTCGGCATATTTCTCTACTGCGTTTTCAGCCCAGTTGAACAGCGTGGATGCCACGCCTCCAGCCGCAAACACCGTGGCTATTTTTTCCGCGCCGGCTATGAACTTCGACACCTGCCGGTCCAGCTTGTTGACGGAATTGACCGCCGAATTGAAGCTGTCCCAGTCGATGTTAAGCCCGAAGTCAACCGATAGTGCCTGATTTGCCATAATCATCCACGCTACTTGCCACGACAAAAAATACCTGCTATGCTATTGGTGCCCGGAGATACTCCTTTGGAGTCTCCGGGATCGTTTTAAACTGCACCCTTCGGGGTGCGGTTTTTTATTGTCAGCACTCGTTTTCCGCGCTATACTATTGATAAGCATTGCGCCGCTAACATCCCCGGAAATGCCAATCCTGCTTCCGGGGAACCCTTCGGGGTGCGGCGCAGCATTTTTATCCCCTGCGCCCTATCCCCATGTCCGACAGCGCCCCATCCGTATCCCGTGCCGTTGACTGGCCGCCGGTTATTGCCGACTGTATCTTCCTTGCCAGGTCGACGTCGCACATCACGGCCTGATATGCGGCCCACTCCAGCCAAGCGGGCGTCTTGTCCATCAACGCCTCGAAGCTGTACTGCGGGAACTTGCACGCTATCAGGCGGAAGGCGACACCGAGGCTGTCCCCGCTGATAGCCCCGCCTTTATCTTCGCCACCGCCACCATAAAAGCCGACTGCAGTTTCCCGAAGTCATTAACCTCGGCCACGGCAACAGTCAGCGTGGCAACGTCTTCCAGCGTAAGCCCGGCGCAGCGCTCCACAAGCGCAGAATCAGGCTTGCCGTTGCCCAGCAATATGGCCAGCGCCTCCGGCAGTTTCGGCCCAGCCTGCGCCAGCAAGGCAAACAACAGCCCCTTCTGGTCGGTAGATGGTTCCACTGGCTTGAAGTTTCCGACCAGCTGCATAAGGCCAACGATTTGCCTTATAGTCAGAGGCGTTACGCTGTAAGTCGTACCGGAAAGCGTTATGTGCCTGCTTTTCGGCATAAGCGCGGCGACGGTATCTGGTGCCTTATCGTTCATATGCAATTAGCCGGCAGCTGCCGTGTCCTCCACCTGGCCGAAGCGGACATCAGCCGCCTTGGACGTGTCGCAAAGCACGTCGGCTTCTACGTCGAACAGCGTCTCGGCATCCTTCTTGTACGCCGGGGACACCTTGCCAGTAAACACCACCCGCCAGAAGGTGAATTTCCGCGTGCCGCCGGACGGTCCCTTCACGTTGATGAACACAGTCTTCACGTTTGCCGCCGCACTGTCCGTCAGCTTCAACGTGGTGCCTGACACGCTCGCGCCACTGTGGCCCAGCGCAGTCTGGAGGTTGGCGAGCGTGGCTTCCGCCATGCTGAATTTCAGCGAGATTTCCTCCTTCTTCGGCACCATGTCTATTTTGCCGAGTGACTGGTCCACCTCGATGTCCACCCAGTCCACGCTGTGCTGTATCTGCACACCGCCCTTGAGGTAGCCCACGTCCACCGCTGCTGTTTCGGCCGCGCCATATTCGCCTATCTTGATGGTCCCGTCCTGCAGGCCTACTATCACATTCCCTTTGTTTCCGGCCATTTAAATTACCTCCGTGAATTTGATTAAAAAAACCATTGCCCTACTGTAAAGCTGCGTCTCCGACTCGTAAACCCCGGAACCCGCCAACTGCTTGCACCATCTTATGCGGTATGCCTCCGCCGGAATGACTATGGCGTCCTGTCTGTCCAGCAGTGCCTTGACCCTTGCCGCTATGGCCTCGCACTTTAACGCACTGTCGGCGTATGCCGATACCCGGATGGACATTTCGTCCAGCATCTCATCCAGTCCACCCTCAGCGGATATGCCGTAAACCAGATAAGGTGACACGGCTCCTTCCGGCGCAGTATCCGGGTATATGTGCCTCTCGCCGCCAAGCAACGCCACAAGCGCAGCGTCCTTCGACAGATAAGCGTAGAAGTCACTCAACATATTTATCCATCCTTGTCCTTTATGTCATGTCGTGCTAAACTACTTATGGAGATGGCTCCGCTCCCAGAATTCGGGGCCTTTTTTTTGCCCTAATCTCCCCTAAACTTTTTTACGGCCTTTTTGATCACGGCATCTATCTTTGCCGCTGCATCCGGTGTGAGTCTCAGCACTGTCGGCCAGAAGAACGGTCTCGCAGCCACCCTTGAGGTGCCGTACTCCAGCATGTGCCCGTAGAACCCGTTGCTACCCTTGAAGCGGACGTAGACGCTGACGATTATCTCTTTGCCAAGTTCGGCTTTACGAAGCACCCAGTGGATGCTGCCTTTAAGGTCCACAACCGGCCCAGACTTTTTTCCACGTTCGCTCCTCTCAGCCCGGGTTTTCTGCGAATGCGGCGCTTCCCCTGGCTTGGACACGCCACCCTCAGGCAAGGCCGCGCGCAGGGCTTTCGTCACGTCTTTCCCATGTCCCTGCAACGCTTCCGCAGCGCCTACCTGTACATCCGCGCCCAGCCGGTTGAGCGCAGCTATCAGCTCTGTCTTTCCTTTGAGAGAAATCTTCGAAGACATCAGCTTGCTTCTCCAAATACTTCTTTGCACATCAACTGCATTTCACTTTCGACCTCATTCGGAACTATGACGGATTCAATGCGAAAATTACGCATTCCGAATTTGACCCTCCATGCCGCGGTTATCCCGCCATCGTAATACCGCATAATAATTCGGTGCGTCACCTCGCTATTGAGCTTTTCAGCCGCAAAAAACTCCCGGCCGGCAATGGGTTTTACGGCAGCCCATACTGTGGATGCTGCTGTCCAGACAACAACTGGTTGCCCGATTTTGTCCTGCACTGAAGTGTCGGGCCTCAAAAGAACGACCTCATGACGCAACTCGCCAGCGCGTATCATCAATCCCTCCGCCAGAGCATGTACGGCGTGATAAGTTGCTGTATTCCCAGCGGCAATTCCTGTACTGTAAGAGTGCCGCCGGCGACAATTACAGCTTCCCTGTTGTTGAAGTAGTGCGCGGCCAGCAGCTTCACTGCAAGCCGAAGGGGCTCCGGGACATCCTTCGCTTCATCGCCATAACCGGCGGTGAAACTTATCACCACGGACTGCGCGGCCGCCAAGTCCCAGTGAGGCCAGGAGGCGCTCTCCTTGAGGATTATCCGCCCGGGTATGGAATCACAGTCGACCAGGTACTGGTCCGCAGGGAAGAGGTGGGAACCGCCCGCCCTATCCAAATAGCGCACCTCGCTGACCGCTGACACCGGCGCCACAGGGAAAACGATCTGGCGGCCGTGTAGATGGTTCTGTCGGTGCATCAGCCCATCATCAGACCTAGAACAAGGAAACCCATCCAGAAGCAACTGACAGGACTGTTCCATCATCCTGATCCCGGTCAAATTCTCAATCAACTGACGCGCCGCCATAATGAATCCGCCAATAAGCGAATCCTCCGAGTTATATGTCACTTTCATCTGACTTTTCTGCTCGGCGATGCTCACGGGCTCTATTTCTGGCGGCGCTATCAGTTTGATGGGCATGTCGTCCTCTTAGCGGTAATGCGCCGAAGCAAAGATGTAGCTATCAGCTGCATCGCTAGGCTTGCGGAAGCAGATATCCGAATAACGGAATGGATTATTCACCGCAGTGGCCGAATAGTCCAGCACCACGGTACCGCCAGATGCCGAGGTAATGGACGGCACTGCCACCTTCAGCACTTCCGCAGCAGTGGTAGTTGAGGTGCAATTCTTGTACACCGTGACAACAGATGCGGTCGTGGTGCTGTTAGTGAAGATGAATTTGTCCACGCTCGCATTGCCCGGAATGCTGGCCGACAGAGTCGCCGCCTCATTAACCGGATAGGTGCTGACGGCCACTGGCACGATATCGTTGGCATGCACAGGTTTGGCCTGTATAGCGGCCATCGATATAAGACCGCAGATCATCACTGCCGTTACGAACATCCGTTTCTTTACGCTGGTCATGCTTTTACTCCTCCTTCCCGGAATTCTTAGCCCGCTTGCTGGCAGGAGATATAGCCTGCTTGTTGGCGGGGTCGGACTTGAGGTCTTCCACGACCTTCTGGTCGAGCAGCTTCTCAGCTGCGGCATCGGTGAGCTGCACTGTCGCTCCCACCTGATATCCGTACCCGCCTTTTAAGACTTTGTAGAGTTTCATCATGACGTTTGGCCTCCTCTACTTCACCAGCAGGTAACCGAAAGCGGCTCCCTGCACGGTATCGATGGACAGGGCCTGGGTAAAGCGAAGCCAGGTCTGATCCGACATAAAGGCGGAGTCCAGAGTACCGCTCACCATGTCGGATGCGTCCTGCGACGCCTTCACCGCGATCCCTTCCCGGGGCGAAATCATCAGGCCGCGGTCATAGCGTCCGAATATGATCGGAGTTTTGTCCGCGCCAGTGCCCAGATTTGACGGTATCTGGGAACATATCTCGTAAGGCACGTTCCAGATGGTCGCGGGGACATTTCCGGCGGGAGGCTGCCACAGGTAATCCCCCTTCTCGTTTTTCAGCTTCATCAACGTTTTGAGGGCGCTGCGCGAAAGCGCGAGTTTCGCACCGTTGGCGTAGGATGCGGTGAGCGAGAACAGCAGATTCAGCACATCGTCGAAGGAGACAGTATCCTTCTCCATCGTCACCACATGGACGCCGCTGGCGTTTATGATGCCATCGAACGGATCTCCGGCGGTCTTGTCTCCGACAAGGGCCACGCGCTCAATTTCAAGCCCCATGGCTTCGCTGATAAGCTCCGACAGGAAGGCGGTCAGGTTGATGGAAGAATCCCGGAGAAGTTCATCAGAGCATTTGATGACTGCGCCCATTACCTTAGCCTCCTGCGTTATCTGTCCGAAGGTGGGATTGGTCTTGGGCTTGGCTCCGAGCTCGTTGACCCAGCCCACAGAAACGCCTGTAAGCTGGCTGGGTATGGTGCGCTTCTGACTGGACATCGGCAAGAGGCGGGCCATTCTCATGATCGGGGATTCGTCCACCAGTATCCGGATGACTTCATTGGAGAACTCGACAGGCACAAGGTATCCGCCGGCAGCCGGGGTGCCTTCCACGTTGGTCGCTTTCAGACCGGCGGCGGCATCGCGGCCCAATCCCGCTTTGAGATAGTTATGCATCCCGCCGAAACGCTTCCCGTATTCCGAGGTCCACGCCTTTTCCGGGGTATTGAGCGGTGACTGTTTGAACGCCTCGGCGCGCTCCAGCACAGCACCCGGGGTTGTCGCGGGGACTACCCGTTCCGTGTTCGTGGGCGGGTGGAGCTTGG
>CAYPTM010000174.1:0-5721 GCA_964413345.1 uncultured Elusimicrobiales bacterium | reverse complement strand
CTTTCATATCTGGAGTATTCCAGCATACAGCTGCCGGACTTCACCCCCGCCCCGGCCCCCGGTTCCCCGGCTGACAAGGCCGACTTCGCCACCCTGCACGAATGGCAGGACAAGCGCACCCCGGCCCAGTGCGACAAGGCACAGTCCCAGGCCAACGCCTATTTCGAGGAATTCTACGGCGACCTTAACCCGTTCGTTTCCCCGCTTCCCAAGGATGTTTCCGTTTTCCTCCGCAAGGTGCACCATGACACGGATGAGGCCGTTTCGGTCCTCAAGAAGCGCAACAACCGCCCCAGGCCCTTCCGCCGTGACGACACGCTCAATCCCTGCCTTGGCAGGATAAACGGCCTCGCCTACCCCAGCGGGCATTCGACCATAGTCCATGTTTTCGGGCGCATACTCTCCGATCTCGACCCCGCCCGCAAGGATGAGTACATGAAACGCGCCGATGAATGCGCGCTCAACCGCGTCATAGGCGGCGTGCATCATCCCACGGATATAGAGGCCGGCGCGAAACTGGCCGACATGGTCTATGAGCAGTTCAAAAAGAACCCGGAATTCATGAAGGAACTGGAAGCCCTCCGCTCCGACCTGAAGCACTAGTTCCAGTCTGCTATTTGGATAAAAAACCGCCCCCTCAGGGGGGCGGTTTATTTTTTTTAACTGAATATGGCAGGAGGGTTATTCTGTCTTGCCGGCTATGTAAAGTGTTGTGCGCGGCGTTATTTTGGAAAGGTTTTTCCCCAGCGTGGACACTGTGCAAGGTATAAGGGTGTCTCCAGTTTCCCGGAGATTTCCCACCGTGGTCAGAATGCATTTTCTTTCGGGCGGATATTTACCTGACATCGCGGAGAGGAAATCCCGCCGCAGCGTCGCGTTCTTCGGGGCGGTCAGCGCGTCCGGTTCAAAAATGAACGTGGGGATGTCCGGGTCCAGCGATTGCTTTATGGCAGGCCAGTTGTCCGGCCTCAGGCATACCAGCCTGACGCCGCGCCCGCCCAGATTACCCTGTTCCAGCAGGCGCAGCAGCGGCGGCAGCGAGGATACCGCCCGCAAGACCGTGAATTTAATTCCTCTCTCCCTGCAGAACTTGTCCAGATTGAAGGTGAGTCCGCACAGGAAATCGGGGTCGCCGTAGTGTATCACCCCGGCCCTGTTCCCGCTTCGGAAGAAATTTTCAAGAAGCTTCTCCTGCTTTTCCCACGGCATGCGGCTTATGCTCTCCGTGGCGGGGAAATAGGCCGACAAGCGCCGGGCTTCGGCTTCCTCAAGCGCGGAGAGAAACACCTTGTCGCATTTTTTCATCGCGCCGAGTGTTTCCACGGTTATCTGGGTGGTTTCAAGGCCGAACGAGCCGAGCACCATTTCTTTTCCGGAAGCTATTTTTCCCATATCGTACATTCTGTAATTTTGCCCGCCCGCGCGCAACCGCCTCTTGACAGGGGCGGGATGGTGTGTTATGCTGATAGTGTACTAGCTCACTAGTACACTTTCCCGGGCCGCATGTCCCGGGGCAGATGCAGGGGAGTTTTATGATAGAGATAGATTTCAATTCGGCGGTGGCCATTTACGACCAGGTCAAGGCCGGTATAAAAGGACTGGTGGCGCGCGGTGCGCTGCGCCCCGGCGACCCCGCGCCGACTGTCAGGGGGCTTGCGGTCGAGCTGAAGATAAACCCCAACACGGCGGCCCGAGCCCTCAGGGAGCTGGTGGAGGAAGGCATACTGGAAACGCGGCGCGGGGCGGGGTGCCTTGTGGCGGAAAAAGCGCCGAAACTCGCGCATGAGGGTCTTTCCGGCTCGCGCGGCGGACTGCGCGAGGCTTTGCGGCTTGCCCGCAGGAGCGGCATGGAGTGGTCCGACATAGAGAAGACCGTCAGGGAGGAGAAAAATGCGGAACGCGAATGAAGGGAATCTGCTTTCTTTTGAGGGAGTGAAACGTGCCTACGGCAAAAAACAGGTGCTGCGCGGCGTCATCGGTTCCGTGTCGCGCGGCCGCGTGGTGGGCCTTGTGGGGCGTAACGGGGAAGGGAAGACCACTCTTCTCAAAATCGCGCTGGACCTGCTCGCCCCGGACGAGGGGCGCGTTTCAGTCTGCGGCCTCGTTCCTGACGGCAGAGGTGAAATACGCCAGCTCGCCGGTTATGTGCCGGAGCGTCCTTCTTTCCACGGTTTCATGACCTTTGCGGAAGAGCTGAAACTGCGCGCCGGCCTGTTCAAGAACTGGGACGCCGGCGCCTCCGCCGAATGCGCGAAGCGGCTTGGCGTTGACCTGAATATGCGGGTTTCGGACGCGAACAAGGGCGCTTTGGCAAAATTTGCGTGGGTGTGCGCCACCTCGCACCGCGCGGAACTTCTGCTTCTGGATGAACCCACCTCCGGGCTTGACGCCCTGGTGAGGGAGCAGGTCCTTGGCGAGCTTATAGGCCGCCTTCAGGACGAAGGCAAATCGGTGCTGATAGCCAATCATCACGCGGAGGAGATGGGGGCCATACTGGACGAGGTGTGGGTCCTCGCCGGCGGGACCATAGCCGGGGTGTATGACGCGGAGCATCTGCGCCGGGGCACGCGCCTGGTGAAGGGGCGCAGGGGCAAGGGCTCCATTCCATCCGGGGCCAGGGCGGTGCATGTCATGGAAGACGGTGCGCTGGCCGCCTGCGCGGCTCTGGACGAGGAGGCCGCGCGCCTTGTGGTGGAAAGCGGCGCCGTGGAAAATGCGGAAGTGAGCGCGATGGATTTCAGCGGGGCCATGAAACTTTTGCTCCGCATGCATGGGGAATAGCCGGGGTGGCTTATGAGACATCTTATTAATCTTGAGTTCCGAAGAAATCTTTCCGTGTGGCTGGCCGTGGTGGCGGTATTCGGCCTGTCATTCCCGGTTGTGGCGCTGTTTTCCAGCTATTCCCTGCATGGCGTCGGCGTGCTTCAGGCCACGGCTGTTTTTTGGGTGGTTGCGGGAGTGCTTGTGGCGCAGGCCTGCTTCGGCCTGACGGCCGGCGCCGGCACCCGTGCGGAGGCCAACGCCGCGGCTGAGGATATTCTTCCTGTCTCCCCTTGGAAGAGGGCCTTTTCGGGCATGCTTGTCTCGCTCGCATATGGCATGGCTTTCTCCGGGTTGGTCCTGCTCGTTTACAGGCTTGTCGGAGGACGTCTTTCCGATACCATTGCCGACTTCTGGGGTATCATAATGCCGGTGATGGCGGCTTATGTTGTTGTTTTGTCCTATTCCTGCGCCTATTTTTTCGGAAGCGTCCCTTTCGGGCTTCTGGCGATGCTCCCTCCGCTCGCCATACTCGCGGCCGGGATGACGCTCGGGACCGCCGCGCTATTCTTCTGGCAGGCAGATCCGCTTTCCCTTTCCGCAAGCCTGTGGTGTTTTGCGCTTGTGTCCATAGTCGGATTCCCCTGCCTGCTTTTCATCCGCTCAGGAAATATCGCACTCTCCCATCGCGGTGCAGTCGCTCGCAATATGTTTGCTGGCTTATTGCTGCTGGCGGGGCCGGCGGCTCTCCTTGCACTCTCGCTTTTGCGCGTGCACGCCGGGGCAAGCACTTTCAGGCCCTTCATTCGCTATTCGCCTGAATTTGGCATGAGTGAGGTTCCCGGCGCTGGGTCAGGATATGCTTTCCTCACCAGTCCACGCGGGGCTCTTGTAGCGGTGGGCGAAAACGGGGATATGCGCAGGCTGCTTGAGCGGGCTTCCTGGTCAATGCGCTCTTTGAAGGCCGTGCACGGAAATCAGATACAGGACCTGCTGCCCTTGCCGCAGGGTGGGCTGCTTGTCCTGCAGACTGTTTCTCCTTCCGGCTGGAAGTGGGAACAGCGCATATGGAAATTTGATTCAAACTGGCGCGGGGAACTGCTGTCTTCTTTCGGCGGGGAAATTCCGGCGGGCGCCTTCGCGTATAATGAGGGCAAAGTGCTTCTGGTCAGCAGTTTCCGGTCGCTTGCCGCGGAGCTTCCTTCCAATGGGGCCGGACCGAAGTGGGCAAAGTTTGACGCCGGCATGATGGAGGATTTGCTCTACCGCGCGGGCAAAATCGCCAGGCCGGAAGGTGCCCGGGGCCTGAACTTTTTCTTCGGCGGAAAGAAACGGGCCGTCACTCTTCCGGCAGCGGCATGTTTTCATGGAAACCGTAAATATGCCGTGCGCGTGGCGGGGAGCAATCCCCCGGTATTCCGCGTCAGGCTTGGCGGTAAAAATGATGACTGCGGACGGCTTTATAACGTTATAGCGAATGAGGGCGGGAAGGCTGAAATCCGTCCCGCCGCTGACCATATCTTTTCTTCGGCAAGCGGTACTCCTCCGGATGGCGAAACAGTCAACTGGCGGACGGACAGCGTCGAGTTTATCGGCAGGGACGGCAAGCTGTCCCCCAGGCTGGATACCCTTCCCCCGCAGGTAGTCGCCTTGACGGGAAAAATGAACGTCAGGCGCGCTGTCCGTTTCCCCCTGATAAAGATGGGCGGCCCTGAACATAACAGGGTTTTTTCGGCGGGTAATTTTACCCTGCTGAGGTTTTCGGACGGAGTGGTTGAGGCCCTTCTTAATCGCGTTTTCCTGGTACGTTTCAGGATAAGCGACGGCGTCCTGCTCAAATGGTCAAAGCTTCCCGTCATCCATCCGTCCGGCGGGCGTTTCCTATTCCTGACGGCTCCGGGACGGGAGGGGGCTTTCGTCTACTGGAGCCCTCGGCTTTACTCCGTTTCATGGGACGGCGCTACCCGCCAGTTGGATGACTGGAGTGGCTGGTACTTTATGGATAAAATCCCGAATCCGTCCAGGGGGACTTATGAATAGTCTTATAAAGCTTGAATTTCGGCGCACAAGACAGGCGTTTTTCTCGGCGGCGGCGGTGTTCCTGCTGTCGCTTCCCGCGGCGTATCTTTACAGCCGCATGGGCTCGGCGCCGCTGTCATTCCAGACGGCGCTCGGCGGCCTGCTCTATTTCTGGGCGGTGCCGGGAGTTATCCTGGCATCAGCGCTGTTCGGCATTTATTGCGGGACACAGCTTTCCTCCTCGGTCAGGGAGGCCGAGCATCCTCTTCCCCTTCCGCCGTCCCGTCATGCCTTCGCGGGGCTTGCCGTCTCGATTGTCTACAGCATCATATTCGCGGCCATAGTCTGGCTGATGCTCCTGATGACAGGGCATTTGCAGGAACTTAAGGCTGCCGAAGTCTATATCCCGTTCGCCGTGCCGCTTGCCGCCGCGCTGTTCTATGCGTGCGTCTATTCGTTGTCCAGCGGAGCCGGGGGCATGGTCGCTGGGGCGGTTGTGTCGGCCCTGCTTTACGCCATGTTTTCCGAAACGCTTGAAGTCCAGCGGCTGATGGGGTCCGCGCCGGTCGATTTCGCAGTTATGGGCGCGCTTTATGCGCTCACCTTCTGCGGGATAGTCATGATGCTCCGCGTAAGGGCGAATACTATCGCTCTTATGCCAAAAGGCGGGGCTTTAAGGGATTGGGGCGCGGCGGGCATATTGCTTGGCGTCCTGGTTCTGAACATGTTTGCGCTCTTCCTCTTCAGGCGGAGCATGGACGGCGTCCTTTTCCCCGTGCCTGATTCGATGAGCATTTCCCTGCGCGCCGCGCCGCCGGACGGAGGCATTCTGCTCACTTCCGGGCGGGGTGTTCTGGCCCTTGGGAGGCCGTCCGGAGGTGTGGAGGTGTTCTTCTCTCCCACGGCTTCGGAATATTCCGCTTTCCGCTATTATGTCAGCCA
>CAYPTM010000173.1:5143-5725 GCA_964413345.1 uncultured Elusimicrobiales bacterium | reverse complement strand
AGGAGCCCGTCCGCGGTCTTTAGGCGGGAAATGGTGAACACGCGCCAAAAATCGGCCCCGTGGTGTATGACGAATATAAGCAGTATGGCCGCCCAGCCCTTTATGGTGAACCCGCCAAGGCTGACCCAGTCAGACTTGAGCCAGGGCGCGGTAAGGAGCAGCATCAGCAGCAGATGGGTGCCGGAATGCACCAGCATCCCGCGCCATGAATTGCGCTTCGCCCGGGCCACCCAGTCGGTCTGAAGGGTGAAATCGCTCAGCAAATGGGAGAGTATCAGTCTCCAGAAAATTTCCATAAGCCTTCCGTTTGCCTTCCGCCGCTACTTCGAAGTCAGATTGAAAACGCCGTCCCAGTCCGCCGCAGGAGGCGTGGCCAGGTATTCCTCGCAAAGCCTGATATAAAGCCCCGAGGGGCCGTCCCCTGGCGAGGCCTGCTCCGCCGCCTTGAATGCGGCGAGAGCGCCCTTGAAGTCCTTTTTGTAAAACAAATCGTAGCCTTCCTCGTAAGCCTTGACCAGGCTGGCAACAGCCGCGCTCTCCGTCCCCTTTTTGGCGAGAGGCTCGTAGACCTGTATCGGTATG
>CAYPTM010000173.1:0-5133 GCA_964413345.1 uncultured Elusimicrobiales bacterium | reverse complement strand
AGCCGCCCAAGGCGGCGGGCCAGCACCTTGTCTTCCGCGCCGGCGAAAGCCGATTCCGACGCCATTATGCGGGAGCCGAAAAACTTGTTCGCCCCTTCCAGCCGGGAGGCGAGGTTCACGTCGTCCCCTATAACCGTGTAGGAAAAGCGCATGGTGGAACCCATGTTGCCCACCGAAATGCTTCCGGAGTTTATGCCCACCCGGACCGCGATGGGCTCCGGAATGACGGAACCCACAAGCTGTTTGTTCAGTCGTTCCACCTCGGCGAGGCACTCGACGGCGGACAGTATGCCCATCAGCCGGTGTTCCGGCACGTCCAGCGGGGCGTTCCAGAAAGCCATTATGCAGTCGCCTATATATTTGTCCACGAAACCTTCGTGCCGCAGAATAACGTCGGTTAGAGCGGTAAGATAGGTGTTGAGGAACTGGGTTAGCGCGGCAGGGTCCATTTTCTCCGAAATCGTGGTGAAATGGGCTATGTCCAGGAAAAAAACCGTCATTTCCTTCTTTTCCCCGCCAAGCCGCAGCTTCGAGGGATCCTTCACCAGCACGTCCACAAACTTAGGCGACACGTACTGACCGAAGGTGGACTTTATCCAGCGCTTTTCCTTGCCTTCAACGACCACGCGGTATATAGTAAGGCCGACAAAGGATGTCAGATAGCCCGCGGCGGGCATCACATACAGCATCTTGTGGCCGAACACCAGCGCCGCCGCGCAGGTGAAGGTCCAGCCGAAGAGGACCACGGCCGCCATTATCGCGCTCATCGCGGGAGAAAAACGCATGCAGAAGAAGGGCAGCCAGATGAGCGCCAGCATCAGCAGGAAAGATATCCACGAATTGACCGGCCGGAGGAAACTGTCATGCTGCAGATTGTCAAAGGCGACGGCATGGAACTCCACTCCCGGCGCGGTAAAGAAACTGTTGGGCCTGTGGTCGAACAACCCCAGAGAAGTGGAACCGGCGAAAATCACGCCGTCCTTTATGATGTCTTTCTGCTCCTGCGTCAGCTTGTCCTGAAGTATGTCCAGAATGGAAATGTGCGGATACGTGGCCTTTGTGTATTCAAGGTTCTCCCCCTCCTTGACCCGGCCCGGATTCTGGGGATATATCGATGGAGGCGGAAAGTTCAGCCAGCGCGGAACAGTATTCCCGTATTTGGCATAGAGTACGGGCAGGGGCGTCCTGGAATAGTTCGCGTACGCAGCCATGGGCAGAGACGGTATCGGCAAGCCGGCGCAGGCGGAGGAGCAGCCAACGCCGAAATGCTCGTTCCCGTAAAAGGCCTTGGGATGGAAAAGAAGGATGTTTCTGAGATGCTGGTCCGAATCCAGCGTCACTTCCACGTTGGGCTGCGCCAGCAGATAGCTGCCGTCCGCCATATTGCCGTAGGGATAGCGCAGCTCGTATATCGGCTTGCCGCCCTCAACAAGTTTTGTGCTGAGTATGGCGCAGTGTATGACATTGCCGGCCTTGGCGGTGGCCGCAGCAAGAAGGCGGTCGCCTTCCGGGTCGCGGTGGTCCGGGTCGGCGAACATCATATCGAAGACTATGGTTTTTGCGCCAAGCTTGTTAAGCTTTTCGATGAGTTCAGCGTAGTATTTGCGCGGAAAAGGCCAGCCGAGCTCCTTGAGGGCTATATCGTCCACGGCGGCTATGGCTATATGCTCGCCAGTATTCGCGCCGAAAAAAAACAGCTTGTCGAAAGCTATGTTCTCGAAGTAGGAGATGGGCGCGCCCAGCATGGTGCTTACGGCGTTGGGCTCCACCTTGGAATTATAGAGCCAGAGGTCGGCCCAGAAGAGTCCGGCCATCAACGCGGAAAAAGCGCCCAGTATCAGCGCCAGCTTATTGCCTGAACCTTTTTTGCCTTTGTCCACGTTTTCTCCCCTGTGGCCGTAATGCCACCATTCTACTATTATTTATATAAATGTAAACATTGCGAAAATCCTCAGGAGCCGGTTCTTCCTGAAGAGGGAATGCGGACTTCGAAACACGCCCCGCCTCCCTGCGCCTCGCGCACGCTTATGGCGCCGCCGTGCAGTTCCACAATCTTCCGGGCGATGGAAAGCCCGAGCCCGTATCCTCCCTTTTCCTTGCCCGACTCAAGCTGGGAATACTTGCGGAAAATGGAAGCGAGCTTCTCCTGCGGTATGCCGGGGCCGGTGTCGGACACGGAAAAGCCGCCTTCCGGCAGAAAATCCACGGTCACGGCTCCGCCTTCGGGAGTGAACTTGAGCGCGTTGGAAAGAAGATTTGCCAGCACCCTTTCCATGAAGCGGGCGTCAGCCCGGAGTTGCGCTCCCTCCGGAGCGTTTATCGAAAACTTTATCTTCCTGTTCTCTATGACCGGCTCGAACTGTATGGAAGTCTTGAAAGCGAAATCCCGGAAATCCAAATCCTGCGGATTTACATGAACGCTGCCGGACTCCATGCGCCCGATATCGAGTATGTCTTCCACCAGGCGCATCAGCTTCTCGGTGGAAGACTCCATGGCCGATATGTATTCCTGCTGCTGGGGCGTTTCGGCGCAGGAGTGGGCCATCAGCGCTATATAGCCCTGTATGCCGATGAGAGGAGCGCGCAGGTCGTGCGCGACGGAACTGAAGAACTCCTCCTTCATGGCGTCGAGCTGGCGTTCGAGTGTGACGTCCCGGATGATGGCGAGTATGAGCCTGTCACCCCTGCGGGGCAGAAAGAATTCGGTGTCAACGCGGTAGTAGCGCTTTTCCCCGCCTACAGCCACCCGTATGGTGCGGCGCGCGGTATCGCGCGGGCCCGGCATTCTCGGCTCGGTGGAACTCTGCCAGTCTGACCCCTCGCGGGCCCGGGCAATGATGTCCCGCATGACGGCGGCCGCGCGCTGGGCCTGGTCGCCCGGGAAGGAATGGCGCTGGGCCTGCTCGGAAAGGAAACGCTGGCCGGCCGGATTGAGAAAAAGAGGCTCGCCCTCGAGCGTGGCGAGCACGACGCCTTCGTGCATGAGGCTGAAGAGAAGGTCCATCTTGCGCTTCTCCTCAAGCTGTTCGTCGGCCTTGACGTCCCGGTAATGCTTAAGGGCTGACATCATCTTGTTGAAAGAAGACAGCAGGCCGGAGAACTCTCCCCAGCCCGTTTCAGGAACCGGTTTGTCGAAATCCCCGTTCGAAGCCCTCTCCGCGCCCCTGATGAGGGCCTCTATAGGTCCGCCAAGCCTGCGGGCGTAGTAAAGCGCCGCGAAATAACCCGCCGTTATGGTGAACAGGAAAATGAACACGACCACAGAGCCGAGAACGCGC
Organism: uncultured Elusimicrobiales bacterium; assembly: GCA_964413345.1. Taxonomy (GTDB): domain Bacteria; phylum Elusimicrobiota; class Elusimicrobia; order Elusimicrobiales; family Elusimicrobiaceae; genus CAYPTM01. The sequence goes on along the minus strand of CAYPTM010000173.1, from coordinate 1,855 downwards.
AGCACCCAGAAGGCCTCGCTTTCCCGCTGCAGCACCAGCACGTAGAGGTTTACGTCCGGCACCTTGGAAAAAGCCCCCACCATGTCCCCGCCGGTGGCGGGAAGCGAACGTATCTTGGAATGGGTGTCCACGAACAGGGCGCGCACACCCGACGGGGCTGTGTCAGGCGCCGGCTGACCCTCGAAGGAGAAAACTCGGCCGTAAGCGTCCGCCAGATAGACGCGCCCGGTGGAACCGACCGCCTGGGCGGATATGCTGTTCCACATCTCGCCGAAATTCAAAATTATGAAAAGGCATTTGCCGCCCTTTAGCGGAAAAACCATGGCGGCCACCGGCACCCCGGCCTCACTCTCGAAATTGCTGAAGACCACGCGCCCGTTGCGCTTTGCCGCCAGGAAGACGGGGTCGCTGCCCCGGTCCAGCACGCCGTAGCGGCGGAGCATGGCCGGAGTCCCCACCTTAAGCACCTCGTCCCCGTTCTCGTCCAGCAGGGCGGTGAGGAGGAAATCCGGATTCGATGACATTGCGGACTTGAACAGGCTTTCAAGCCCCCGCCTGTCGCTTTTGGCGATAAGGGCGTCGGCCTGGTCGGCGAAAGCCATGCGGGCCGTCACGCCGCCCATATGCTGGCGCACCGCCTCCGCCGTCATGGAGGACAGGGCGGAGTGCATGTTAAGGACGTCGTCTTTCGCGCGGTTCTGGTAGTAAAACAGCAAGGCGCCCGTCGGTAAGACGGGCGCCACGCCTACTAGAAGCAGCAGCAGAAACAGCCGCGCGAACAAAGACATCTTCAGCAGCCCTTGGCCTTCTTGACGGCTTCAGTGACGCGCGGAAGTATCTGATGGGCGTCGCCCACCAGCGCGTACTTCGCCACATTGAAGATGGGGGCGTTGGGGTCCTTGTTGATGGCGACTATCACGTCGGAGCCGCTCATGCCGACTATATGCTGCACCGCGCCGGATATGCCGGCCGCTATGTACAGCTTGGGACAGACCGTGGTGCCGCTCTGCCCCACCTGGTTGGCCTTGGGCTTGAGGCCCATGTCCACCGCCGCGCGGGAGGCGCCCACGGCGCCGCCGAGCGTGTCGGCCAGCTCCTGTATAACGGCAAAGCCGGCTGCGTCCTTCATGCCGCGGCCGCCCGAAACTATTATGGAGGCCTCGTCTATCTTGCCGCCGCAGACGTTCTCGTTGCGCTTGCGCTCCACCAGCTTCACGCGGGCGGACTTCAGGTCGAGAGAGAAGGATTCCCTGACCACCTGCGCGGTTCTGGAGGAATCCGGCGCGTTCTTCTTCAGCACGTTGGGGCGGACGGTGGCCATCTGGGGCCGCGTCTTGGGGCTGAGAATGTCCGCCATGATGTTGCCGCCGAAGGCGGGACGGGTCTGCAGCAGGTTGCCTTCCTTGATGGCGAGACCGGTGCAGTCCGCCGTGAGGCCGACGTAAAGCTCGCTGGCGATGCGCGGGGCTATATCCCGGCCCACATAGGTGGAGGGATAGAGCACTATGCTGGGCTTGTGCTTGCTTATCATGGCGACCAGGACAGTGGCGTAAAGATCCGTGTTGTAGTCCTTGAGCGCCGCGTCATCGGCCAGATAGACCTTGTCCGCGCCGTAGGAAGCCAGTTCACCGGTCAAACCTTCAACGCCGGAGCCGAGCAATACGGCGCACAGTTCCTCTCCGAGCGTGTCGGCAAGGCCGCGGCCCGCGGAAAGGAGCTCGTGTCCCACGCCCTTGACGATTTTTTCGCCCGAGGAGGTTTCGGAGGTCTCTATATAGACCCAGACGCCCTTGAAGGCGGAAAGGTCGGCCACCTCGTCCTTCGTGCCGAGACGCTGCAGCGGCGTACCCTTCGC
>CAYPTM010000172.1:0-5742 GCA_964413345.1 uncultured Elusimicrobiales bacterium | reverse complement strand
GGGGCCGCAAGCCCGGCTTTGAAGGCGTCGGAAACCTCCTGACCGGGATTAAGGCCGGGCATGGCCGCCGCGCGTATGAGCGAGGAAAAATACGGGGTGAAGGAAGAATGCCAACGAGCTGAATCGTAAAACACTTCATCACCTGGCAGTTCTCCGGACAGACGGCCAACCAGGTCGGCTTCAAGGTCCGCCAAAGCAGCGCCGCAGGATAAAGCCGCGCGCCGGACTGCCTCGTTGCGGCTTTCATTGCTCCGCCCCCCGGCAGTATCATTCTCAAGCGCCATGCGGAAAAACCTTTTCACGGCCTCCATGTCCCCAAAAGACAGGGAAGCCTTTCCTGCCATGTAATTTAAGAGCGCGGCCCGGGCGGGCGAGGAAGCCGCCGCCGTGGAGAAATCCCCGGCAGCGCCCCTGAAATCGCCACGCTCCATCTTTGTCAGCGCTTCGGCCAGAACGGGACTGTCCGGCAGCAAATCCCCTGCGGGCGGCATATCCCTGACATTGGAAGGAAGCGTAGCAAAAACAACACGGACGCCCTTCGCCTTAAGCAAGGCGCACATTTTACGCAGGTTGTCCTCGAAAATTCTCTCGACTGCCGCCGCTTCACGCCGTTCAGGAGCCGCGCCCCGGCAGTAAGAAAAGAAAAAGCAGGTCTTTATCTTGAGAGAAGTCAGAAAATCAGGACAGGGCTCCAGCCGGGGAAAATCGTTGTTCCCGGTCATTATCACCGCAATGTCCGGCTGGAACTTGGGCAGTTCCCGCGCTATTTCAAGCACGCGCCGGCTGTTATAGAGAGGCATGCCGGCGTTGATGACCTCGACGTTTTCTTCCCCGGATAACAAGCCGCCAAGGCGGGCGGCGGCTTCCGAACCCAGAATAAAAACCCGCCTGATTTCCGGCGGCTTTGGAACCAGGAATTCAGTCAGGAGGGAACCGGGGCGGGCGGGATAATAACCGCGTATGGGGTCCCGTATGACCGTCCCGAAGAATGGTCCTTTCGCGGCGTCGCACAGATAGCCGCGGTCTGAGGCGCAAACGTAAGGCGCGGACATGGCCAGAACAAGGCAGGCGGACAACAATGCCAGTGCGGCCGGCCGCGCCACGGTCAGCTCCGGACTACGCTGAGGCCTTGCCTCATGCGCCGCCGTTCGACTGCCATCTCCACAAGTTCCCTGACGACAGCTTCCGGCTGTATGCCGGTTTTGGCGAACAGGGACGGATAAAGACTGTGCGATGTGAAGCCCGGTATGGTGTTTATCTCGCAGAAATAGAATTCCTTGCCGGCTCGGTCAAGAAGATAGTCGATGCGGGCGAGCCCGCTTCCGCCCATGCCGCGGAAGAAGGAGGAGGCGAGGCTTCTCATCGCGCCGGACATTTCCGCGGGCAGGTCGGCCGGGATGACGAAATCTATGCCTTCCGGGTCCACATACTTCGCGTCGTAGTCGTAAAACTTGTGCGCGTTCTTGGGACGCACCTCGCCGCAGAGGGACGTCCTTATCCCGCCGCCTGCGCCAAGCACCCCGCAAACTATCTCCCGTGCCATGTCCACGCCCTTTTCCACCATTACGCGGGTGTCGAACCGGAAGGCGTGCAGCACTGCCTTCTCAAGCCCGGCCGGGGATTCGACGCGCGTAACGCCGACCGAAGAGCCCAGAGTCGCCGGCTTGACGAAAACCGGATAGCCCATGGCGGCACATCTGCATCCCAAATCGGGAAAATCAATCTTATCTCCGGCATGCAGGCTGATATGCGGCAGGACAGGCAGGCCGCAGAGCGCGGCAAGAGTCTTGGAAAGCTCCTTGTCCATGCCGATGGAGGAGGCCATCACGCCGCAGCCGACATAGGCCGCGCCGGCCATTTCCAGAAGGCCCTGCATGGTGCCGTCCTCTCCGTAAGAACCGTGCAGCGCCGGGAAAACCGCGTCCGCCGGGACGCCCTTTCCTCCGGCCACTTCCTCCAGCCGGAACGGTCCGTTCATGGACGGGCGCACCTCCGTTCCCCCCGTGGTGTCGCCGCATTTGCCGGTTATGAACCACCTGTTTTCCCTGTCCACATGGACGGGAACGACGCGATAGCCGTTTTTTTCAAGCAGGGCGCCTATGTTCGCGCCGCTTTGCAGGGAAACCTCGTACTCGGTTGACCTGCCTCCGTAAAGAACCGCCACAGTAAGCTGTGCCATTATATCCTCTCAAGAACCGACATAAGATTATTGTACCCAATCCGTCCGTCAAAAATAAAACCCCGCGGGAGCGGGGTTTCAAAAGTCTTCTCTCGCGCCGGGACTCAGCGCCGCTGCTCCCCGGTATCTTCCGGAGGAGCTTCCTGGACCGGCTGTTCCTGTCCTTCGGCGGGAGCATACTGCTGCTCCGTCCCCTCCTGGGGCGCGTACTCCTGCTCCTGCGGCTGCCCGTCATCGGCGGGGGCGGATTCGTAAGCGGGCTGCGCGGTCTGGGAGCGCAACTCCTCAAGCTGCAGCACAAGCGCCTCTTTCTCCTGCTTCTCCATCTCCAGCGAGGACTTAAGCTTGCCGTTGAAATCTGCCAGAAGCGCGGCCTTGCGCTCAAGCTCGGAAGCCTTCACCTTGAGAAGCGCGGTCATTGCCATTTCTTCTCCAGCCCTCGCCCGCATTCCGCGCAGAAGCTGCTCCACTTCCGTCTTCTGCCGGAGAACGGCGCGGCCATGGTTGACCAGTTCCATTATATAGCCGGCCAGTTTGCGGCGCTCTTCCTGCATTGAGCGCACGCCGGCCTGCAAATTGTCATATTCGCCGCGCAGGCCGGTAAGCCGGCCTTCCACTTCAAGGCGCGCGTTGTCGCGGGCGGCGATCTGCTCGTTAAGGGCTTTTTCGGCCGCGAGGAACTCGGCCTCGCGCCGGGCCAGCTTGTCAGCCTCGGATTTCAAAAGGGCTTCCATCTCCGACACGCGGACCGCGTGCGCCGCCTCCAGCTTGCGCAGCTCCAGTTCAAGGGCTTCGGCCCTTGAAGTGGCGTCGCGCAGGCGGCCGGAAAGGTCCCCGGTTTCCGTTCTGTACTTGTCGTTGAGCGCGTTAAGCTCGCCCAAAATCCTGGCGTTATCCGCCTTGCCCGCGGCGGCATCCGCCTCGGCCTTCTGCTCCGCGGCGGCCATGTCGTTCTTGGCCTTCATCAGCTCGCGCTCCAGGGCGGTATTGACGGCCTGAAGGCGGCTGAGAGCCTTTTTAAGCTTTATGAGTTCGGCTATGGCCTTTGCCTTCTCCTCGTTGGAGGCGGAAAGCCGGGCTTCACCGTCCGCTATGGCGGACGAGGCGTCCTCATTGTCTCGCGAAAGTTTTTCCACCGCGTCGCGCAGGGCTATCAGCTCGCGCTCCTTTTCAAGGAGGTCGCGCATGAAGTCCCCGCCGCGAAGCACATCGCTGGTGTATTCCGGACCCTTTGAACGCTGGCCGCTCAGGCGGCCCAGCTCGCCAAGCAGGCTGTCACGCTCGGACGCGGTACGCTTAAGGGAACCCTCAAGGTCGCCAAAACGCTCTTCCCTGCGCTTGAGGCCGGAAATCTCGCCGTCCTTTTCGCTTATGATGCGCTCAAGGCGGCGGCGCTCCTCTTCCCACTTGGCTTCCATCTCGTCAAGGCGGCGCATCACGGAATCGTCCGAGCCTTTGGAGGAGAAAAAAGGAGTGTACGGTGTATAGGGGTGAGCCTGCCGGGAGGCGGCGTCGCCCTCGTTTTTGAAATAGCCGTGCTGCTGTCCGGCGCGGGAGGCAAAAGGGTTTTGGAACTTGGGCCGCGAATGCGGCTGGGGCTTGGGGGCTTCCGGCGCAGGCTGCTCCGCCTTGGGAGCGGTGTCCTGCTTCTTCTCCGACTGCGCGGTCTGGATATGGGCCTTCATGACGTTGACCCAGGTTTCGCGTTCTGTATGGAGCTTGGTTTCAAGCTCCTTGACCTTGTCGCGCAACTGGGAGCGTTCGTCGTCCACTTCCTTCTCGCGCTTTTCACGCTGGGTGCGCTGCTGTATGTCCTTGAGGGAAGCCTCCGCCTTGGCGGCAAAAGCCTGTTCCTGCTGGGCGCGCAAATTGGTAAGCAGCAGCTTTTCTTTTTCCTGCGAAAGCTGCTTTTCCGTTTCCGCCAGGCGCTTTTTCAGAGCATCCACATCGTTGGAAACGGGCGCGGCGCCTCCCGGTCCCAAATCAAAGGGTGACGGGCCGCCTGTGCGCACGCCTTCCTTGCCCCCGGTGGTTCCGGAAGGGGGCGGCGTCGCGGGCTTTTCGTTATCGGGAAACATTATATTCCCTGCCTTGGCGTGTTCCACATGTATAGATTGATTATATCATAACAGGCAGACGTTTGCCTTCAAATTTTCAAGCATTTCCCCAACCAGGTAAAAAGAGCCGGTCACCAGCACGCGCGGGAAACGCAGTGCCGATTTCAAGGCTACGGAAGGGTCGGAATAGACATCTATGTCGGCCATCGGGCTGACCTCCGCGACTATATCCCCAAGCAGCATGGGGTCCAGCGCGCGGGGAGAAACCGGCGCAGTCACAATCACTTTCCCCAGATGGGGCGCAAGCGCCGCCACTATGGAGCGGTAATCCTTGTCCTGGAGTACGCCGAGAAGAACGCACAGCCCCTCCCCGGAATAAGGAGAGGCGGAAAGGGTGGAGGCAAGGGACTGCGCGGCCTCGGGATTATGCCCGCCGTCCAGTATTACAAGAGAGCTGCCGGTTCTGACAGTCTGGAAGCGGCCCGGCACGCGGACCTTTTCCATTGCCCCGAGAAAAGCCGCGTCCGAGACACGGGACAGTTCCTTCCGGACCTCCTTCAGCGCCGCGCAGACTACCGCGGCGTTAAGGGACTGGTGAGCGCCCATAAGGTGAAGACGTCCGGGACCATAAGGAGTGACTATATCCTGATAACCGTTATCCCAGTCCAGCGACCGCACAGGAAAAGCTTCGGCCCGTTCTACATAGCGTAGCGATGCCCCTGCGCTATCCGCCGCGGCGCTCACAATAGTTCTTGCGGCTTCCGGCAAAGGCCCGCACACGCACGGCCGTCCCGGCTTTATGATTCCGGATTTCTCAGCCGCGACGCTCTCCACATCGGAGCCAAGCAGAAGCGCATGGTCCAGGGCCACGGAAGTTATTATTGAAACAATAGGGTTTTCTATTACGTTGGTGGTATCAAGACGTCCGCCTATGCCTACTTCCACGACCGCGCAGTCCACGCCTTTGCCTGCGAAATACAGGAACGCGGCGCAGGTCATGGCCTCGAAAAAAGTGAGGGGCTCCTTCTCCGTTTCAGCGACCGCACGGACCGCTTCTGCGAAATCCTCCCTGGTTATGGACACGCCGTCCACGCGCATGCGCTCGCGCATGTCAACAAGGTGCGGGGAAGTGTAGAGGGCAGTCCGGTAGCCCGAAAGCGAAAGGGTTTCCGCCAGTAGGGTTGCCACCGACCCCTTGCCGTTGGTTCCCGTCACATGTATGCAGCGCAGCGCCTTATGGGGATTGCCCAGACGCGCCAGGACGGCGCGGACATTGTCCAGCGACGGTTTCTTTTTGATGCGCTGCCTTTCCAGCAGGGACTGCACTGCAGTCTCGTAGTTCATAAACGCGGTATGAGCGCCTCGCTTGAAAAATAGCTCCAAAAACAATTCTATATCACATGGGACACTTTGAAAAAGGGATTTTTATCTTCCGCAGGGACCTGCGCCTGGAAGACAATACCGGCCTCATTCGCGCCGCGCGCGACTGCAAAAGCGTCCTGCCTG
>CAYPTM010000171.1:0-5767 GCA_964413345.1 uncultured Elusimicrobiales bacterium | reverse complement strand
GTATGATTTTTTGTCGGGTACGAGTTCCACAATGTCGCTGTCCTTCCTTTCCCACCAGGCCTCGCCCGGCCCGGCGATGAACATCGATACGGAAGCCGCCGCCTTGCGGCCCTGCGCGTCGGCGCATTCAGCCGCCACCAGATACTGCCCGCCGGAATCGGGCGTGAATTCCCATTCGTAGGGCTTCTTGCCGGAAGTGAAGGTAAACGTGGTCACGTCCACCACTTTCTTTTCGGACACCCATTCCAACCGTCCGGCTATGCCGGCGCGCTGCGCGCTGAGCCAGGTTTCTTTGGTGATTTTGACGCTTACCTGCGTGTCCGGGACAGGGGTTCCATCGGGACGGACCGCCATGAACGAGGTCTTGAAGGGCTTGCCCGCCTCCAGCATGGCGGGGGGCTCCTGTATGCCGACGTATACATCCGCGCCGTGCACCGTGGCCGTCCTGCGGGCGAATATGCGCTGCATGTCCGCGCTCAGTGCGGAGGCCTCTATCATGACCGCGGCAGGTCCCGTGAAGTAGGGTGCGGCTGTCGAAAGCGGTATCGATATTTCGCCCTTCGCGTCCATCACACCTTCTCCGGAATCGGCTACAGCGCCCGCGTCGCCGTAGCGGTTGTTGCGCCCGTCCGACCATATGTATCCTTCCATGCCCTTGGGGGTATAATAACCGGGGCGCACGCGGACCGTCCACTGGGCCTTCTCACCGGCCATGGGGGCGCCGTGCAGATATCTGGCGCTGATAACGGGTTTGCGCTCCTCTCCAGGCAGATACTGTTCCTTGAGGTTGAGCAGCTTTACTTCGAACTGGGCGGCTTTGAAGGCTTCCACGCGGAACGACGCGCTGGCGAACAGCGCGTAATCCGACGGGTTGGGGCCGAAATCCCCCTCCTCGTTTTCACCCTGCTTCCGTTCCACGGGTTTGTCGGTCAGCGTCACTGAATACGAGCCGGGAGGCGAGGAAATTGTGGACTGGAATTCAAAATCGACGGAGCCGAATTCCGGCGACACCGTCGCCGTGCTGCGCAGCACTTCCTGTCCCCTGGAGTCGCGCACCAGGACGTGGACGGCCGTGAGTGATTCCGGCAGTTCCCAGTCGCCCTTTATGAGCTCGCGTATTACGGCCTTGCCGTAGACCTTCTCGTTGGGGCGGTATATGCCCCTGTCCGTGAACAGCGTCGTGTTATAGCGGTTGTAGTAGGGGCCCCAGTCGCTGTATATGTTGAATCGCCAGGGTTCTATGCCGGCATTGAAGCGGCTTGAGACCACGGCTGTGCCGGAAGGATCGGCAACGAAAGCCCAAAGATAGGGCTGCGTGCGGCGGTCGGACTGGATGCCCAGTTCTGTCCAGCCCGGGGCCAGCGCCAGTCCATCCGCGTTGGTGAAGCCGCGCCAGACGGTTTTGTTGTCGTCTGAACGGAGTTCCACCGCTGCGCGCTTTGCCGGCTTGCCGGTCTTGAGCGCGGTGGCCCATATGAGAGTGGAATTGGGGGAAACCTTAAGCGTCGCGCCTGTGGCCGTTATATTGTCCAGCGCCGCGTAACGCTTGTTGTCATGTCTTACCTGCGCAAGCGAGAATCCTCCCTGCGCCGCGCCAAGCGCGGATTTCATGTCGATAAAGGTTCTCAGCGCGAAATTGGGGCCGTCCGCCACCTTCCATTCCTTTTCCTCCCCTTTGTCCGGCAGCAGCCATTCAGACGCGGGTTTGGCTGTCTCTCCTTCCGTTCCCTCTGTCCGGTTTTCCATCAGGCTTTTGTAGAGCGGTATCACATCCTCATGAGGAACCTGCGTTTTCCTGAGCGGAAGCGTTTCTATCCCGATCACGCTTACGGGGTGGCGGGCCGGCAGATAGCTTTCCAGCACGCCGAAACCGGTACTCATCCTCAGGGCGGGGCAGATGTCCCCGGTAGTCACGGTGAACTGGCGGTCTGCGCCCAGTTCGTTGCCGAAAATATCCTTGAGCGTTCCAGGCACCGTGAAGGTATAGGTCTGGTTAGGCCTGAAGCCTATTTCCGGCAGGCGGAAGGTCTTGTATTTCCTGTCCAGCTCAGTCGCATCTTCCCCGGTGAATTCCGGGTCCGCGTTCTGGTCCGGCTTGACCTGTGTGCCGGAATTAACCCGCAGCGCGGCCATGAGGTCGGCGTAGCGCACCGGATTGGTGAAAGCGACGCTGTATCTGGTGGGCAGGCATTGCGTGTTGGGAGCAAGTGTTACCGTGTCGAAGCGGCGGTAGGTGCTGAACTTTATGGAAACCGGCTTTTCCATGCCGAGCTTCCCGTCGCGCGGGAGAGCGGTTTCCTTCACTTCCAGACGGTAGCGCGCTTCGGGGCTCAGCTTGAGGCCGGGTTTTACCGCCACCACCGTTCCTTCAAGAGGTTTTTTGCCGCCTATGGAATAGTCGTACTCGTCCCACCGGTTCTTGAACAGCGCGTCAATTTCTTCGTCGGTGGCGAAGCGGACTCCGGTAGGCAGTTTCATCCAGTGCATATTGTCTTCCATGCCGTGGAATGTGACCGCGCCGCGCACGGAGGCTATATCCATAGGCTGGGTGAAGACCAGGAAAAGCGTGGGTTCCGTCGTAACCCAATAATCGTTGTCCATGGGCCGCGAGGTCAGAACCGCGGGCCTCTGCGTGGTGAACGACCAGGCCGCGTCCTTTGCCAGAACCGCCCCGCTCGCCTGCGCCCTGAGTCCCGCTTTCAGGGAGATTTCATATCGCGTGGCAGGTTTCCACGGCTCGGAGGGGGAGAAGGTAAGTGTCTGCGTGCCGCTCCAGCGGCAGGAACCCGGGGTTTGCGGCGTGATTGCCAGCGGGCATTTATCTCCCAAATCCTGGGCCTTCGCCAGCGGGACCACGGGCTGGTTGAAGGTTATGGAAACGGCGCATCTGCCGTCGCCGCAGTTATCCCGCAACTGGCCGGAAGGGGTCTGGCTTACGGGTGAAAGGGGGGAAAGCTGGCTGTGGGCGGACGCCGCCCAGAGTGACATAAGTGCGGCTAAAAATATTTTTTTCATGATGCTCCGGGTACTGCCTTGGTATGGCGAGCCTAGGCGCTAGTGCGCGATAAGAGCACTATATTTAATATATATATAGCAGTCAAGAAAGCGTTCCGGTTCTCGGCGCGATTAAAAATGTAGAATGTACTCCAATATGGAAAACGTCCAGACGCCTCAGCCGTCGCCAGCTCCAGCGGGGGAAAACCGCGGTGGAGCGCCGGTTTCTTTCCTGATGAACCCCGCCGCAGTCTATTGTGTCATCGCCTGGCTGGCTTTTTACGCGGTCGTGAATTTCGCCGGAGCCTGGGCCGTGCACAAGCTTGTCGGCTACCATGATCTTGCCACAAAGTACGGCCTTCTCAGTCCGCTTGACATGCTCGCCCTCATACTTGCCTCGGCCGGCTTGTGCAATCTGGGGCTTGCCGTCGCGCTGTATCTGCGGCTGCGGGTTTTCAGGATTGTCGCCATCATAGTGCTGTGCTTCATGTGCGTGAACAATCTGCTGTCCCTTAACGGTCCGCAGGGCAGGTTGTTGCCGCTTATTTGGCTGACGGGGAATCTGGCGGCGGCTTTCATACTTTTCAAGACCGGCTGGTATTTCCGGAAAAAGGACAGTCCCTCCGAAAACTGATTTGCCGAACTGGCATTAAAAAACCGGCGCCCCTTTCCAGGGCGCCGGTTTTTTTGTCGCTATAATCCTATTTCATGTTAAGCGCGGTGTGGGCGAAGACTTTCGCGTCGCCCATCATGTTGTCGATGATGCAGTATTCGTTGGGCATGTGGGCAGCCTCGTCCAGCTTTGAGTAGACGATGGCGGGCAGGTTGTGCCTGCGGAAGCAGGCGGCCACCGTCCCTCCGCCTATGCCGCCGGGCTTGGCGGTGGTTCCGTAAACCGTTTTTACGCCTTCGATGACTGCGCGCACCACGGCGGAGTCGGCAGAAGTCGCGGGCGCGGCCTGGGCTTCCTGCACAGCCGATATTTCCACCGTCACGCCGTGCTTCTTTTCAATGGCGCGGGCGATTTTGGCTATTTCTGCGTGCACGTCGCACAGGTGATACTGCGGCAGGACGCGGCAGTCGAGGTAGAACACGTCGTCGCCGGGTATGGTGTTGACGTTGGGGACGTTGGCTTCCTTCTTGGTCGGCTCAAAGGTGCTGAACGGAGGCACGAAAAGCTTGTCTTTCGCCTTGAACAGCTTGTACAGGGAGCCCAGCTTGACCGCCATTTCCGACGCGGCCTTGAACGCGTTCCTGCCGAGCTGCGGCATGGAGGCGTGCACCTGCTTGCCCTGCGTGCGTATCTTAAGCCAGAGTATGGATTTCTCCGCCACTTCGGCCAGGGAGCCGTCCGGCCGCCCGCCATCGGGCACGATGAACGAATCGTTCTTGCCGAAGAGGTCCGGCCTCTGCTTGAGGACGTATTCCGCGCCGTAAGTGGAGCCGGTCTCCTCGTCAGCGTTGAGGAGGAGGGCCACGTCGCAGGAGGGGCGCAGGCCCAGTTCCATGAAGGCCTTGAGCATTATGATGGAGGCCACCATTCCCTGCTGGTTGTCTTCCACGCCTCGCCCGTATATCTTGTTGCCGACGCGTTCCATCTTGTAGGGATTGGTTTTCCAGGAGGACATCTCGCCCGGGGGGACCACGTCGAGATGCGTCATTATCCACAGGGTTTTTGTGGAATCCTGCCCGTTGTAGCGGGCTATGATGTTGGGGCGCATGCCGTTCTTGGCTTCCTTCTGCGGGGCGTCCACGCGGAATATCTTGTCAAATTTGAGCTTGCGCAGTTCGGCCTCTATCCACTGGGCCTTGTCGTATTCTCCCTGCCCGCCGCTGGCCGGGTCGAGCGCGGGAATGGCCGTCAGTCCGGCCTGAAGGTAAAGCGCGTAGTCGAGGTACGAGTCTATTTTCGCGAAAATCTCTTTTTCCATTTCAATCCTCCTGTGTGTTGTGCCGGGGAGTTACCGGGGCATTTTCCTTTATTGTATCATTAAGAAATGCAGCCGGGAGCGCATGTGGCGGTTTCTTCAGCTATGAGCGGGGCCATTTACTGGGCCACCGGCAGCGTTCCGATGGCGGTTTCCTGCCTGGCAAGCGGCGTCCTTATAGACCTGGACCATGTGCTGGACTTCTGTTTAATATCGGGCGAGAAATTCACTCCCGGCCGCTTCATGCGCTGGTGCAACGACATGGAGTGGGACAGGATATATCTTTTCCTCCACTCGGTGGAGTTGTTTCTGCTTTACGCCCTTTTCGTCCATTTTAACAGGACGGACATCGCCGTGGGCGTCCTTCTGGGCGCGGGAGTCCATCTCGCGCTGGACCAGATTTTCAACCGCGAGGTCCGGCCTGAGTATTACCTCTCCTCTTATTTTTATTTTTTGATTTTTCGCGTTCGCTGCGGCTTCCTGAGGACGGGCCTTTGCCCGCGTATCGCTAAGCCTATTCGCGGGCGAGAGTAAGCCCCTTCACCCGTCTCGCCCCCGCCGCAAGCAGCGCCGCCGCGCAGGCTTCAAGCGTTGCGGTCGTGGTGGCCACGTCATCCACCAGCAGTATCCTTTTCCCCTTCACGATGCCGGTTTCCGCGGCGAAGGCTCCGGCCAGATTCGCCAGCCGCTGTTCCCTGTCCAGCAGCGCCTGGGCGGGGGTGTCGCGCAGTTTGACCAGCGCGCGTTCCTCTGTCCTCATGGCCAGGATTTCACTCATGGTCCGCGCCAGCAACGCGGACTGGTTGAAGCCGCGCATTTTCAGTCTTTTCCGCGCAAGCGGGACC
>CAYPTM010000170.1:0-5768 GCA_964413345.1 uncultured Elusimicrobiales bacterium | reverse complement strand
CTTGATGAAGCGGGCGACGGCAAGATGGAAATAGCTGTCCGTATCCAGAAGAAAAGCCGAGCCGAACTGAAGGCGGAACAGTGCGAAAGCGCAAAAAACGATTACGAGCCCGAAAACGATATCAGGCAGGCGGGAACGAAAAGACGAAGCGGAAAATGGGTCCGGGCCCGGCATCAGAACCTTGCGGGAGAAATCGTCCCGACGGCGCTGGTGGTGAAACCGGAAAGCTGGCCGGTCTCGGTTATCGTGAGCGTGCCGGACCAGTAACCCGAATTCTGGCGCACGGCCAAGGCGTCAAAGCCCGTGACGGAAAGGGCGGTGCTGTAGGCGAAAGGATTCCTCGTGTCGGAAATGCTCGTTATGAAACTGTTGTCCAGGAAATCGGTCAGGCTGGAAATGCCGTCCGCGAACACCTCGTGCTGGGCGCGGTAAAGGCGCTGGGCCGTCCAGATGCTCTGGAGATTGGCCGACGCCAGGTCTACGCGGGACTGCTCCATGGATTTCTGGAACTGAGGCACGCCATAGGACACCAGAACAGCCATTACGGTAACGGCCGTTATAAGCTCGAGAATGGTGAATCCCTTTGCCTTCTTGTGGGTGTCCATATATATATTATAGGCCAAAACAAACAGCGACGCACGGGAAATCGGTCACGAATGCAAGCTTCTTAAAAAAACGGGCGGCCCTCGCGAGCCGCCCTTGAATCATGCCAGCGAAGTACTAGTTGGTCGACATCGGGTTGATGGAAGGCGGAATGTTGGAGTCCGTCTCATAGCCCGTTTCGCTGAAGTGCACGGTGTACTTGCCGTAACCGGCGCTGGAACCAGTGCGGTAAAGGATGACGTCCCAGCTGGCTTCATCAGCGGTAAGGGCGCCGATGCTGAAGTACTTAGGAGCCGGGAAGTTGATGTCCAGGTTCGAGGCGGCGGAAGAATACGCGCCCTGTCTGCTGTGGAAGCGTTCCTGGGCCGAGCGAACGGCTGACAGGTAGTTGTAAGCTTCACCCGCTTTCGAGCGTTCCACGGCTTCGCGGAACCTGGGCACGCCGAAGGCCGCAAGCACGCCGATGATAACGATGACGACTGCCAGTTCTACCAGTGTGAAACCTTTCTTATTCATCTGCAACTCCTCCCAAACGATTTTGTACTGCTGTAAAATATTATAGCCGGGAGAGAAAGCTCTAGGCAAGAATTCTTGTGAAACTTTTATGCAACTTAAAAGGATGGCTCAGCTGGCCGCGCCGGACAGCTGGAACATGGGAAGATAGACTGACGCGAGCATGCCGGCGACTATGACGCCCATGCCGATGACGATGACGGGCTCAAGCATGCCCGTGGCGCGCATGGTAAGGACCATGACCTTGTCGTCATAATACCTGGCGATGACTTCGAGGACTTCAGCCAGCTTTCCCGACTCCTCGCCCATCTTTATCATGCCTACGGTCATATTGGTGAAGTAACCGCTCTGGCCTATGGCGGTGCCCAGATCTTTGCCGGTGGTGACCTTGTGATAGGCCTCGCGCAGGGCATCGTAGTAAATGGGGTTTTCCCTGAAACTTTCAGTGACGGACTTGAGCGCGTCCAGCAGAGGCATGCCGCTGTTGAGCAGCAGCGCAAGGCTGCCGGCGAAACGCTGCTGGGACTGCTGGACAAGCAAATCGCCTATTACAGGGAAAGCGAGCAGCGCGGAATAGGTCTGCCTGGCGCCGAAAGTAGTGCGGAAAAACCTCTTGAAGGCATAGTAGAACAGCACACCGGCCAGTATGACCTTTATGCCGTGGTTCTGAATGAAGGTGGACATATCCAGAACGAACTGGGTTATGGGAGGCATCTTCTTGCCGAAGTCCGTGAAGAAAGCGGCGAATACGGGAATGACCTTCCAGAGCATTATGAAAATGGCGGCAACGGCGACGCACAGCATTATGGCGGGGTAAATCATGGCGGACTTGACCTGATTGGCCACGGCCGTGCTTTTCTTGATGCTTTCGTTCAGCTTTATCAGCAGCGGGGCAAGCTGGCCGGACTGCTCGCCGGTGCGGATGACCTGCGTCCACTGATACGGGAAAAGATTGGGATAGAGGGAAATGGCCTCGTAAAGAGAGGAACCGCCCGCGACCTTGGAGGTTATGTCCCGGAGTATTTTCTGAAACTTTACACTTTCAGTCTGTTCCGAGGAAAGATGCAGGGCGCGCATCAGGTTGACGCCGGAATTCAGCAGCGTGGAGAGGTGTTCGAAAAACGAGATGATGTCCTCCTGCGTTATGGAAGGATGCATCTCGCTCTGGACCTTAGCGTATTTAGCGAAGTAGCCGCCGTCGATTGCCATATCTATTTAATTGTGTATCAATACGCTCCGCTTGTCAATATCGGAACCCGCGCCGACTTCATACTTGCGGATATAAAAAGACGTAAGCGCGAGAAACTCCGGCTCCAGGGCAACAAGCCGCAGTTTCCCCGCGGCTTTGGCGTCATCGAGAATCCTCACGGTGTCGTCGACGGGAAGCCGATTGTGGCGTTTGCACAGCACGACGTAAACATAGCGCCTGCCGCGCGAGGAAGAGAGCATCTTCTCGATATCGGCGGGGCCGGAATAGCGCCAGAAAGGCTCGAAAGCCGAAGCTCCGTGCCTTGCGGCCTGGGCGCCCGCCCCCCAGTTTGAAAACAAAAAAACGGAATCCCCGCGCTGCGCGGCCAGCCGTCCAAGCGCATCATAGTGCGGATTGAAATATGAGGAAAACGCCCCCCGCGCGGCGTCCGCGGCCGTATCCGCCGCGATGACCGCCCTCCAGCTTATGAACGCGGCGAGGGCCACGAGCGCGGCGAACTTGAGCCGCCTCCCCCGCATGACAGCCGGCAGGCTGGACGCGACGGCCATATAGAGGAACGGAACCGCATGCAGACCGGCGGCGCTTTCCGGCCCGGAGCCGCGGAAAAGGACTGCCCAGGCCGCCGCATAGGAAACGAAGAAGAACAATGCGCAGCGGCGCTCCCCGTCCTCTCCGTAACGCCGCAGGGCCAAAACGCCGGCGGCCAGCGCGACGAACAGGAAAAGCTCCATGCTGGAGAACCCTGCCGCCAGCCCCAAAGCGCGCCGCCGCATGAAAGAGCCCGCGCCGCTGCCGCTGAATTCCCTTGTATAGGACAGGAAACCGTCCAGCCCGGCATAGCCATGTCCAGGCAGAAACGGCGCAAAGGGCAGGACGGGAACCCCGGCGAAGAGGGAAACAAGCGCCGAACAGGCCGCGCCGGACAGCAAACCGGCCCCCGCCAGGGCAAACGCCCGGCCAGCCGGCAAAGGGGAAAGTGCCGCCGCGAGAGGCAGTGAAAGCAGCACCGGCAGCCCTCCCGCATCGGAGAGGACAAGCAGCCCCGCCGCGGCACCGGAAAGGAACATCCATCTGCGGGGGTTCCCTCCCCCCCAGAGAAGGCGCGCGGAAAACGCGCAGTAAAGGACCCTGAGGAACAACGGAACGGGCAACTGCCATGCGTCCAGACGCAGCGCCAGATATATGGAAGGATCAAGCATTATGGCCGCCGCCGCGAATATTACGCACATGGCGGGCAGCGCGGCGCCGCAGAGCGCAAACAGTAAAAAAACGGCGAGGGAACCGAGCGCTATGCCGGGAAGACGCCATAAGACCGGGCTGAACCCGGCGGAAACAAGAGAACACAGGCGGGACTTGAGCGCCGCGAAGGCCGACACGGGATGGAATACTCCGCAGGACAAGGCATCATAGGACAGGGCCGCCTCGTCATAGCCGGTCCCCTGCCCGGAAAGTCCCGCGGAAAGAGCAAGAAACCAGACCAAAGCGGCGGCCGCGCCCAGCACAAGCGCGGCCCGCGAGGATAAAAAGGAAAGCAGTATTTGTTTCATGCCGGGCTCAGACTTTGGCCATGCGCAGGCGCAGCGAATTCGCGACCACGGAAACGGAACTGGCCGCCATGGCGGCGCCGGCCATCCAAGGCTTCATGTGGCCGAAGGCGGCCAGCGGTATCAGCACCGCGTTGTAGGCAAAAGCCCAGAAAAGATTCTGCATGATAATCTTGCGTATTTCCCTGCTGAGATATATGGCGTCGGCCACGGCCTTGAGGTCCTGGCGCATGAGCGTGATATCGGCCGAGTCTATGGCCACGTCCGTGCCGGAAGACATGGCCATGCCTATGTCGGCCGCGGACAGGGCCGGGGCGTCGTTGAACCCATCCCCCACGAAAGCCACTTTTTTACCCTCGGCCTGCAGGTCCCGGGTCACCTTGGCCTTGTCCTCCGGATATACCCCGTGGTAGAACCGGCCTATGCCCGCGTCCCCGGCGGCCTTGGTGACGGCTGCTTCCTTGTCGCCGGAGACCAGAACACCTCCACCCCCATGCCCTTCAGCCGTTCCACCGCCTGCCGCGCGTCCGCGCGGACGCTGTCCTCAAAACACACGAAGCCGAGAAAAACCCCGTCCCTGGCCACGGCGACGGAGGACAACCCTCCGCACATGGCTTTTCCCCCCGACGGCATGGCGACCCCGCAGGAGAAAAGCCATTCCGGCCGTCCCGCGAGGAAAACATCGGTCCCCAATACCGCCTTTATCCCCCTGCCCGGCGTGGCCTCGGCGGAATCAGGCGGCTGGGCCTTCATGCCAAGCCCCGCGCAGTGGCGGCGTATGGCGGCGGCGAAGGGATGTTCGGAACGGCTTTCAGCTATCAATGCGGCCTCCAGGAGCTTTTCCTTCTTCACTCCCTTTGCCGGTTCCAGCCCGGAAATAGACAGCCTGCCCGTGGTAAGCGTGCCAGTCTTGTCGAGCAGGACGGAATGGAGGCGGCCTATCCTCTCCAGCACCTCGGAATTGCGGATAAGCACGCCGCATGACGCGGCCTTGCCGAAGCCAACGGCCAGGGCCATGGGGACGGAAAGCCCCATAGCGCAGGGGCAGGCCACCGCCAGAACCGCGACAAAAGCGTTGACGGCCATGGTAAGACCGGTCTGCCCGCCCGTGCGATACCACAGATAGAAAGACAGAGCCGCCACCAGCAGCACTACTGGCACGAAGTAAAACGAAATCCTGTCCACGAGGCGCTGCACCGGGGCCTTGCTGACCTGCGCCTGCCGGACGGCGTCCACTATCCGGGCAAGAGCTGTATGCTCTCCTACGGCCGAAGCCTCGAACACCAGCGCGCCGTTCTGGTTCAGAGTTCCGGCAAACAGGCGCGCGCCGGGAGCCTTCTCGACAGGCATGCTTTCCCCGGTCAGAAGGGCTTCATCGACCGAGGACTGTCCTTCCCTTACCACACCGTCCACCGGGACCTGCTCTCCCGGGCGGACAACTATCACGTCCCCCGGGCGGAGGGCCGCGACCTTGACCGTCTTCTCCGCCCCGTTTTCCAGCACGCGGGCGAAACGCGGGGCGAGATGCAGAAGCTTGGCCACGGCATTGCCCGCGCTCTTTTTCGAATTGGCCTCAAGCCACTTGCCGAGGTTTATGAACGTTATCAGCATGGAGACTTCATGCCACAGATAGGACGAAGCGACGGGGAAAAGGTTCGGGAAGAAGAAAAGCGCGCAGCTGTAGAAGAAAGCCGCCGTAGTGGACATGCTGACCAGGGTGTTCATGTCCGGGGAGAAGGACTCCACGGACTTGATGAAACCGCGGTGGAAGTGACGCCCGCCCCACCACCAGACAAACGAGGTCAGCAGAATGAGGGTTATGGTGGAAAGGTCGAGGAAATGGGCCGAGAGTATGATGCCGGTGACTACCGCGGACCAGAGGAAACGGTTCAGGTAGT
>CAYPTM010000169.1:0-5843 GCA_964413345.1 uncultured Elusimicrobiales bacterium | reverse complement strand
CATAGCCCCCGGCCACGGCGAGGACGACTTCTATGCCGGCCTCAAGTGGAAGCTGGATATATTCTGCCCCGTCAACGAGCGCGGCCGCTTCACCAAGGAAGGAGGCGAGTTCGAGGGTATGTCCGTCTGGGAAGCCAATCCCAAGGTCATAGCCAAGCTTGCCGCCGAAGGCAAGCTGATAGCCGAAAAGGAGATTCTCCACAGCTATCCCCACTGCTGGCGCTGCAAGAAGCCGGTCATATTCCGCGCCACCGAGCAGTGGTTCCTCGGCGTGGACAAGCATGGCCTGCGCGAAAAACTTCTCAGCGAAATAGAGCGCGTCCGCTGGGTTCCCGCCGGAGGGCAGGAGCGCATCCGCTCTATGGTGAAACAGCGCCCGGACTGGTGCCTTTCCAGGCAGCGCTACTGGGGCGTGCCGGTCCCGATGGTCACCTGTTCCGACTGCGGCGCTTCCCAGGATGACGAGGCGGTTCTTAAGAAAATCGAGGACAGGGCCATGGCGGAAGGGACCGATTTCTGGTTCTCCGATTCCGTGGAAAACATCCTGCCTCCCGGCCATAAATGCAAGTGCGGCTCCTCCAAGTTCCGCAAGGAAACGGACGTGCTTGACGTGTGGCTTGATTCGGGCGTTTCCTGGCTGGCCGTGCTGAAGGCGAAACAGGGCAGCGGTCCCGCCCTCTATCCCGCAGACCTTTATCTGGAAGGGTCGGACCAGCACCGCGGCTGGTTCCAGTCTTCCCTGATACCCTCCGTGGCGCTCGAGGGCAAGGCCCCGTACAAGGCCGTGCTTACCCATGGTTTCCTGCTGGACGAGAAGGGTAAGGCCATGCACAAGTCCGCCGGCAACGCACTGGACCCTGAAGACCTTATCAAGAAATACGGCGCGGAAACCCTGCGCCTCTGGGTGGCGCTGGGCGATTATTCGGAGGACGTCGCGATATCCGACAAGCTGCTCGGCGGACCGGTGGACACGTACCGCAAGATTCGCAACACCGTGCGCTACCTGCTCGGCAATCTGCACGATTACGATCCCGCGAAGCACGCCGTCCCGGACGCCGAGCTGTTCGAGATGGACAGCTACATGAAGCACCGCCTTTCCGTCATGGTGAGCGAGACGCGCCTTGCCTACGGGCAGTTCAAGTTCCGCGCGGCCATCCGCAGCATAGCCGACTTCTGCATACTCGAACTGTCCGCGTTCTATCTCGACGCGCTGAAGGACCGGCTCTACACCCTCGGCGCGGACTCTAAGGCCCGCCGCTCGGCCCAGACCGTGCTTTACGAAATAGCCACTTCCCTGCTGAGGCTGATGGCCCCGGTGGTTTCCTTCACTTCCGAAGAGGCCTGGCAGGAGCTGCGCCAGACCGAATGCGGCCGGAACCTGTCCGAAAGCGTGTTCCTGTCCACTTTCCCGGATGAGTTCGCCTTCCGTCGCGGCGAGGAGCTGGCCCCCAAGTGGGACCGGATACGCGCCGTGCGCGAGAAGGTTCTCAAGGCTCTTGAGGAAGCCCGCCAGAAGGGTGTCATAGGAGCCTCGCTCGAGGCGCAGGTGGTTTTCCGCTCCTCGGATGACGCCACCGTGGAATTCCTGAAGGGCACGCTGGAACTGTGGCCGTCCGTGGCAATCATCTCAGCCGTTTCCGTCGAGAAGGCGGGCGGGCCGGAGCTTGAGATAGCCGTCTCCCACGCAGAGGGGGAGAAGTGCCCCCGCTGCTGGCAGTGGAAGAAGGACATCGGAAGCGACGCCGCCCATCCGGAAGTCTGCGGGCGCTGCGCGCAGGTGCTTGGCCGGCCGTGAACAGACGTTCCGCGGTTGCCTGCATGGCCGGCATTTTCATCCTTGACCGCCTGACGAAGCTGTGGGCGGTCAAGGCCCTGGCCGGCGGGAAGGAAATAAAGCTTCTGCCCTTTTTCGGGCTGACTTACGCGGAGAACACCGGGGCGGCTTTTTCCATGCTGCAGAAGGGCCGCTTCATCCTGATTGCCGTTTCCGCCGTGCTTTTGTGGGCCATGTTCCACTGGCGAGGCGAAGTAGCTAAAAGCGGACGCATTGCGCAGTGGGGGCTGGCGTTCGCGGCCGGGGGGGCGCTGGGGAATATGTGGGACCGCGTCGCCACCGGCGTGGTAATCGATTTTTTGCACTTAAGCCACTGGCCGGTTTTCAATGTGGCAGATTCGTTCATCACATGCGGCGCGGTCATGCTGGGCTGGGCGTTTGCCTTCGGTCCGGCGGCCCGCGCGGAGGGTTATGCGGAAAAATAAAGTCCTGCTCCTGCTTCTCGCGCCGGCGCTTTGCGCCGTAATGGCTTCCTGCTCTAAAAGTCCGGAGGCGATGCTCGCCAGCGGCAACGCCGCTCTGGCAAGCGGGGATTTCAAGCTCGCCATAGATTTCTACAACCGTCTTCTGAACGACAATCCGGCCAATCCGGCCGCGCTCACCAGCCGGGGTATGGCGCAGGAGAAGGTGGGCGACCGCCGCAAGGCCATAGCCGATTACGAGGCCGCCATGGAGGCGGACCGTTCCTATATTCCGGCCTACAACAATCTGGCCGCGCTCAAGATAGACGCCGGACAGCCTCAGACTGCCATAGATCTGCTCAACAAGGTCCTTGCCCAGAAGCCGGGCTACGCTCTCGGCTACACCAACAGGGGCACGGCCTATTTCATGCAGAAGGATTATTCCTCCGCGCTGGCGGACCTGGACAAGGCTGTTTCACTCGACCCCCGCTCCTCGGCGGCGCTGTTCAACCGCGGTCTTGTCTACTCCGCCCTGAACAGGCATCAGGAGGCCCTCAACGATTTCAACTCCACGCTGGACCTGAGTCCCCGTCTGGCGCGCGCCTATATAGCGCGGGGTAAATCCCGCCTCGCTCTCAAGGACAGGGAGGGAGCGCTCGCGGACTTCAGCAAGGTGCTGGAGATTTATCCGGACCTCGGCCCCGGGCATTACTACAAGGCTGTGGCGCTTTATGAGGCGGGACTGAAAGACCAGGCCCTCGCCTCCGCGGACAAGACCATATCCCTTATGCCGGTCTATGCCCCGGCTTTCGAGCTGCGCGGCGATATCCTCTTCGAGACAGACCCCGCCGAGGCCGTCAAAAGCTATCTGTCGGCCTCCAGGCTGGACCAGGCCAATTCGCAGGGCTATGAATCAAAAATCACTCTCGCGCGGAACAGGCTTAACTCCCGCAAGGCCGGACAATGAGCAGTCCTGCCGAGCCTACCCCGGGATTCTGGCAGCAGGTAAAGGCCCGCGCCCGCGCAATCGAGGACATTTCTTACGATTCAGACGTGAAGGCCGTGTCCAGCTCCGATGCCAAAAAGTGGTTCTGGCGCGGTATGCTGGTGGTCGGCGGCATTCTCGTTCTTCATTTCCTGTTTCTTCTGTTGTGGCTATGGCGCGACAACCTGGCGATTTCCGGGGTGGAAGCCTCTAACCTGCGCCTGATGTACTATTATCTCGGCCAGTGGAACGCGGCCGGAATCGCCGGTCTTATTCATGCTCCTGCCGCTCCGCTGCCGGTTCCGCCTTTATATTTCTGGTCCATGATGCCGGTGCTTACTGTCATGCCGCATAATCCGGTCGCCGCTATTCTTATGGCGAACTGGGTCTATCTCCTTATAATCGGGGTAAGCGCCTATATCATCGCCAAATTCGAGCGAATGGACAGCTGCGGCTGGACGGCCGCGGCCTTCGCCACGTCAATGCCTTTTGTCCTCTCCGCCACGCATCATGTTTCGCCGGATATTGCGGTCATGGCCTTTTCCCTGGCCTCCATGGCCGCCTATGTCCAGAGCAACGGCTTCATGAATTACACCTGGACGCTCATTTATATTGTCTGTGTAAGCGCGGGCCTGCTGTCCGGGTGGCAGTTCCTTGTCTTCCTGCTGCCGCTTGCCTATCTTAGCTCCGTGGCTTCATTGAACTGGCTCGTGCGGGGGAGGGCCGTCGCGGGGTTTTTGATCCCGCTGTTCGTGCTGGCGGTGTGGCTGTCTCCAAATCTGTCCGCGGTCCTTAACGCCGTCCTGAGCGGGGAAGCGTGGGCCGCATCCACGCTCGGGTTTTCGCTCGGTTTCGCCGGCATGGTGTTCTGGCCCTTTTGGACTGCCATTAGCGGGACCACCCTGCTTTTTTTCCTGCCGGCCATGGCGGCGCTCTTCATAATGATGGAAGCCGAACTGGCGCCGTATCCCAGAAGGAAGGAGCTTTATTACTGGCTGTTGATTTCGGTGGTCGTTGTGGCCTTGCTGCCGATAAAGACGGAGTCCCTGATTCTGCCGGCGATGTTGGTCCTGGGGCCGGTGGTCGGCGTGGCCGCGCCGGAACGTTTCCGCCGCCCGCTCGTGGCTGTGGTTATGCTGCTGGCTCTTTTCAATCAGGCCGGATGCGTCGGGCCTAAAAAAATGTCGGTCGCCGGGAGAAAAATCACCGTTTTGGGTGGAGAACTGCCGCGCCCCAAGGCGTTCAATCCTGACGCGCTGGCAATGGCCGCGGCTGGTGTGGCGCCCAATACAACGACAGTGTCCTCGCTGCTTCTTCTGCCGGGCGACCTGCCCATCTCCGCGCCGGAGCTTGAGGCGCGGGTGCGCGCGCTTGGCATTGGCAAAATTTCCGTCATTGCGGACTCCGATTCATATATCGTCTCCCCGGACATAGTAGTCATGACGGACGATTATGGCCGGGACACGGCTTTCCTTCGGGAGTTCGGCTCTCCGTCGGACCCCTCTTCCTCCTTCAGCCTGCTTTACCGTCCGGGAGGCATGGCCGATATAGGAAAAGGAAGAAAAGCCTTCTTCTATTTCAAAAAGGTCCAGCCGGTTCCTCTTTATCCGGGTTCCGAGTTTGTTCTGGACAGGATGAATTTCCACGGCGTACCGATGGATAACATAAGAATCGTCCTGGGCCCCTATGACCAGGCCACCGGCAATTATCCCAGAAGCAGCATTGTGATAGGCCATCTCGTATGGGAAAAGGTCAGTTTTTACGGGGTGAAGCTGAATGTTACCGGCCTGTCGTTTTATGTGCCGGACCCTGTAAGGCGGGACAGGATTATCATTACCGGCCTGTCTTCCGTAAATGTCGCGTCGGCCATGACAACGGTGGACAATGCCGTCCAGATGATGACCACCATGATGCCGGGTTTTTCTAACATTGAGGCGGTGTTCTCGCCGGAAGGGATGAGGGTCTCGGCCCACCGCATGTGGGTAGACTGGCACTTTATTTTTTCACCGGTACTGACGCAGAATCCGTTTGGCCTGCAGATGAAGCCCTCTTTCGCCGCGTTATATGGCTTGCAGGTGCCGGCTTTCATGCATAGCGCCGCGGCGATAAATGTACGCCCGCCTGACGGCAAGGTCTTGCCGTTTCTGGTTTCGGCGGGGCCGGTTTCTTTTACGGACACGGAATTCGCCGTCGGCAAGCCGAAGCAGGATATGGGCGGCCCGCTGAAGGAGGGGGAGATGGAAATAGTTGTGTCGGAGCCCGGACAATGAGCGCGGTGTCCTTGCCCTTCCGTGTCGCCTCGGTCGCGGCGCTGCTGGCGCTGGCCGGGGGCTGCGTCGATATCCCGGTTCAGGAGGAGTCCGGCGGGGACCGGGGACAGGCCGTCCGCCTGCCCGGCATGAGGCTTGACCCCGGGGCCAAGGAAGCGCGCACGCTGCACTTCATAGCGCAGGCTTACGGGCAGGACCGCGTGGACTATTATGCCCGCGCGGTGGAGGACCTTTACTCCCAGATAATGAGGGACACGGGCCTTTATTCCTTCGTCCCGCGCGATCCCTATGAAATACTGGTCTTCGCGGACCGCAGGGAATACCTGGCCAAGACGGGCATGCCGCAGTGGTCA
>CAYPTM010000168.1:0-5867 GCA_964413345.1 uncultured Elusimicrobiales bacterium | reverse complement strand
CCTCCAGGGCCGCCTCGAACAGTTCCCATACCCTCATGCCGCCGGCGCGTTCCCGCAGCTTCCTGATTATCGAATAAAACCGTTCGGCTTCCGGAAAGCCTTCCGGCGCGGCGCGCTCCGTGTCCAGCCCTCCGGCGGCCGCAAGCTCGTAAAGCCGCCTGTCGGTCAGGCCGGCGAGAGGGGAACGCAGCAAACCCGCAAGAGCTATCCTGTCCCCGGGATTGTCGATGAGGGACAGGAGGTTTGCCATGTCGCAGGCTTCCTGCGTGCCGTAGAAATAACTGTCCTCGTCCACCACATAGGGAATCCCGGCGGCCTTAAGCGCATCCAGCCAGATGTCCAGCGAGGTGTTCTTGCGGAAAAGCATCGCGAAGTCGCGGAACGGCCTGGCGCCCCTGTTTTTCAGTATCCAGCCCGCGGCGTAAGCGGCCTGGGCCTTGCGGGCCTCCACGGCTCCCAGAACGTCCTCTCCGCTCTCCTTAGGCAAAAGGGCCATCTCCGCGAGAGGACCGGAGGAGTTTTCGCCCGGCCTTGGAATAAGCGGAACGTAATCCGGCTGGTAGCCGGCGCGCGGTTTCATCACCGGTTCCATCGCCCGGTTTACCAGAGCGATGAGCGGAGCCGCGCTGCGGAAGTTGACCTGAAGGCGGCATTCAAGCGCGCCGTGACGCTTCATGTGCGCTATGAAATCCTGATACGCCTTTATGTCGGCCCCGCGGAAGCGGTAGATGGACTGTTTCGGGTCGCCCACGACGAAAAGCTTCCCGGGTTCCAGCTCGGCGTCCTGCCAGCGTCCCGCTCGTCCGCCCTCCTTCTCGCAGAGGAAAAGGAACAGCTCTCCCTGAAGGGGGTCGGTGTCCTGGAACTCATCTATGAAAAACGCCGAGAACTTGGCCTTGAGACGGTTCCTCACGGACGGATTGCCCCGCACCAGGTCGCGGGCGCGTATGAGCAGGCCATCGAAGGAGATGAGGCCTTCCCTCGCGTAAAGCGCCCGAAAGCGGGACGCGAAATCGTCCACGGCCTCGAAGGCGCGGCGCAGGGCGTAATGGTTCTCCGCGCAGGAGGCCTTGGCCACGGCGGCGGCCCTTTTTGCGAACTCCAGGTCCTCACGCTCCCACCCTTTCAGCGTCAGGCTTACGGTGCTGTCCAGAGCCTCGTCGTATGGAAGGGGTTTTTCCCTGCGGCCTTCCAGAAAATCGGCGTAGGCGTGGAGGGCAGCCGCGGAGGCCTCAAGCGCTTCCACCGCGCCGGAACGACGGCCTTCCGAATGGGCCTGGGCGAGAGAAGCGGCGCGGACGGCGAACTGGTCGCGTATGGTCTTGGCGCAGACCAGATTGAAAAATTCGGGGCGGTAATCCTCGAAACGCGCCTCGCACAGCGCGGCGGCCAGACCGCGCATGTCCTCCAGTTCGAAATCGGCCAGCACTTCCAGCCACAGGCGCTCGCGCGGAGCGTCGGCAGCCAGTTCTTTTTCAATCCAGACCGCCCATTCCCTGTCGAACATCTCCGAGAAACCGGCCCCGCTGTCAACTTCGCTGGCGGGGTCCACCCCGGCCTCAAGAGGAAAGAGGCGCAAAAGATGCGAGGCGAAACTGTGAATGGTGCCTATGACCGCCTTGTCCATGTCGAGCAGGCAGGCGCGGGCCCGCTCCGCCATTTTCGCGGGAGAAACGCCCGCGGAGGAAAGCATCTCCCGAAACATGGCAATGTCCTCTCCCGAGCCGGAATCGTAAAACGCGGCGGCGCGCGACAGATACGCGGACAGCCGCACCCGTATTTCCGCCGCGGCCTTTTCCGTGAATGTCAGCGCTACGATTTTCCTTATGTCGGCCCCGGGCCGGGTAAGCAGATAGCAGCAGATGCGCTCTATGAGCAGGCGGGTCTTTCCCGTCCCGGCGGCGGCTTCCACCACCACGTTGCGGCCGAGCTCGCCGCGCGCCGAAGCGCGGGCCGAGGCGTCGGGCAGAATCAAGGGTTCAGTCTTTTTCATTTGTCTTCCCGGCACGCCGGCCTTCCTTGCGGGGAGTGATTTCCCGGGCCCGCTCCGCGAGGCTGTCCCTCTCCCGCAGATTCTTGTTGCGGGCCGAGCGGTAAACCGAAGCCGGATGATTCCTGCGGCATATGCCGCCGTAAGGGCAGAACGAGCAGTAGCCGAAGTCCCCGTCATCCGGACGGAGGTAAAAATCCCCGGACGCCGCGCTTCTCACCGCCGACGAAATCAGCGCCAGCGTCGCCTCCCTCGCCGCGAAATACTGCCCGGCCTCGACTTCGGCGAAGGGCTTCACGCCCTCCCCCCTTTCCACAAAAAGCAGGCGAGCCCCCCCGGGACGGAACTCTCGTTCCGGCGGGAAAAGCGCGGCGGCAAGCTCCATATAAAGAAAAAGCTGTATCTTCTCTCCGGAAGCCACGTCCTTGCCAAGGGAACAGGCGCGGCCCGTAATCTTGTAGTCCATCACGCGGAACGCGGCCTGGCTTTCGCACAAGTCGATACGGTCCGCCTTGCCGTTGAAGGCAACTCCTGCGACACCCTCCAGAGCGCCGCGCAGCTTCCGTTCCTGAAAGGCCGGGACATACCCGCCCAGGCTGTCGAAATCCTCCCGGGCCATTGTTTCCAGTGAGGCGACAAGACGGCGGCGGCGGGATTTCCAGACCAGCGGATAAAGGCCCATCGCGGAAGCGTTCTCCGGCGGCAGGACGGTCTCGGCGGCGGCGAGAAGAGCCTGGGCGTAGCGTTTCGGGTCGGGAGAACGCCAGAAGCCGCTTTCAGAAAGCCCCTTCTGCCACAGTTCGAAAGCCGCGTGGCAAAGCGTGCCTAGCTTTCTCTTGTCCGGCGTTTCGGAATCCTGCTCCGGCGCCTCTTCCCCCAGACGGAGAACACGGCCGAAAAAATAGGAAAGGGGGCAGTTGAGCAGGGTCTGAAGACTTGTGGCCGAATAACTTTTCGGCGAGTCCTCCGCGCCCAGCCCGCCACAGAGCCCGTCGTAACCGCAGGGCGACGGGCCCGCCAGCTTTTCCGCCGCGGCGCCCAGCACCGCCGCGCCCTCAGGCAGTATGCCGGCGCGC
Source organism: uncultured Elusimicrobiales bacterium (assembly GCA_964413345.1). Classification (GTDB taxonomy): domain Bacteria; phylum Elusimicrobiota; class Elusimicrobia; order Elusimicrobiales; family Elusimicrobiaceae; genus CAYPTM01. Next base: position 2,801 of record CAYPTM010000168.1, on the reverse strand, counting down.
TCGCCGGCGAGGCCGCAGTCCGGCGAAAGCACGGCCAGCGCGGCCGCTTCACGTCCGGACAGCAGCTTCTCGTCCAGAAAACCGCCGCCCAGCTTCTCGAGAGGCTGCTTGAGCACATACCCGAGACGGGGGTCTCTCTCTTCGCCCGGCCGGGAATCCAGCTCAAGCCCGCAGGCCTGCGCCAGCCTGTCCAGGTATATGGACCGCACCTCCGGCTTGCCGTCGTCATCCGAACGGCGGTACAGTACGGTCACTTTACGGGAAGCGGCAGCCAGGGCGAAATGGAAGAGCATGCGCTCCTCCTCATAGCCCTCTATCTTGGGCGATATCCAGAACCCCTCGTGGTCGCGCATGAAAGAGCGCGTCTTGTCGCGCAGAACGGGATCCTCGCGGATGACGCGGGGAAACATCTTTTCATTGGCGCCCAGCAATATAAGGGAATCAAATTGCAGTCCGCGGGCGGCCATCGCGTCCAGCACCTGCACGCCGCCCGGACAGGACGGAGATTTCAGGGAGGACGCCTCCAGCCGGCTGCGCAGCTCGTCCAGGAATTCCTCCTCCTTCGCCGGGGCGACAGTATCGTAAGAGGCAAGCGGAGAGGACTGCCCCTTCGCTGAAAGCGAGGCAAAATGCCCGGTAACCGCGCTCCTTGCCTGAAGAGCCTCCCCCGCAAAACGCTCCTCCGGGAAATAGCGGTCCATGAGTGCGGAACAGCGGGCGGAAAGCTCCTTCCATGAACCCGCGGAGGACAGCTTTTTCAATTCCCTGTCCAGTTTTTTGATGAAAGCCAGCAGCTCCGCGCAGTCACGCGCGGCCTGCCTGTCGCCGGAGAAGAGAAAGTCGGGGCTGTCCGGGGAAAGAAGCGTTTCCCACTGGCGCAGGCCGGAGCAGGAGCCGCAGGCCGCCACCAGATATTTCCAGCGCGGGCTTGCCGTATCCGGACAGAAACCACCGAAAGAAAGGAAAGAGTAGAGGTCGCGTGCGTCCAGCCCGTTGCGGGAAAAAGAGACGAACGCGGCCATTACCGCCGCCGCGGGAAAAGAAAGAAGCGGCGTCTTGCCGGAAGTTTCAAATGGAATCCTGTTTTCCGCGAACACGGAACGCAGATGGTCACTGTACGGCTCCAGAGTCCTGGCAACCACGCCTATGGAAGCGTAAGGCACCCCGTCCATTTCATGCAGGCGGAGCACTTCCTTGGCCGCCATCCAGACCTCATCCCGGAATCCGGACGCGGACACCACGGACAGCCTGTCCGGACCGGGAATAACGCCGGCGGACGAATCCGTGAAAACAGAAGACAGCGCCCCGGAAAGAGCCCTTGAACCGAAATCCTCGGGCAGGCGCACATGCCTGGCCGCCAGGCCGTACATCCTGCCTTCCACGAAACGCTTGGCGAAGGAGCAGGCGGGGTGTTCGAAATAGGGGAAGTAGACCTCGCAGTTCCTTCCAGCGGTCACATTGCGGAAAAACTCGAACTGAAGTCCCGTAAGGTCATAAAAACCGTAGTAAACTATCCGCTCAAAACGGTCCAGAAAAGCGCTGGATGCCGCCTTTTCCGCGGCGGCGATGTACAAATCTCTTTGCGTAGCCGTGGGCAGGCCGGACAACATCTTTTCGTAACGCGCGCGAATCTCCAGAAGGCGGGCCAGCTCGTCGCGTTCGTCCTCGAAGGCGCCCTCCGCCATGTGCTCCTTCATGATGCTTTCTTCGGCGAGGGAATCCGCCAGGTCGCGCACCGCGCCGCGCACGGCGGAAACATAACCCCTGTTGCCGGCCCAGGCGGGCTCCATGCCCCCAAGCACCCGGCGCAAGGCAAATTCGGCGAGGCCGGGGTCGGAAAGTATAGGACGGCCTATGCCGCCGTTTTCGGCGGTTATTTCTTCCGCAAGACTCAGAAAAGTGTGGAAATGCACCCCCGCGGCGAAACCTCTAGACGCCACAAGCGCGGTCTCAAGCCTGCGGGCAAGCCGCCTTGACGGGGCGACGACAAGAATCGAAGGAACAGGGGACAGGCCGACATTCCGTCCCGGGAAAGAAGAACAGAACGCCGCTTCAAGCGCGTGATAGGGTCCCGTATAAAGTGTCGTCCCGCTGTATTCCGCCATAGGTAATAATTGTGCCTTATGACGGCGCAGGTGTTCAATGGAAAACTATAAGACGGCCCGGTTATGCCCGCAAGGAATAAAACCCTTAACCATAAAGGATGATAGGGATATATCATTTAAAATAGTTCCCGTCAGCCGCGATTTGTATATAATATACATATGCTACAGGCTCCATCCGGCAAAAAACGCTCCGGGTTTACGCTGATAGAAGTGCAGGTCGGCGTCACCGTGCTCATGCTTGCCGTGGCGGGCACCAGCGTGATAATAGCCAACGACCTCAAGCAGCTGCGCTGGCTGGAAAAGCGCCGCCCCATGTATAACTTCGTGTCCGCGGGCACGGTCAATTCCGTAACCTTCACCGAAATATGGATAGGTTCCAGGCAGAAGGTGAACAAGGTGACGGTGGATGCGGACAAAATGAACCTATACACATCTTCCATGACCGCCCTGACGGCGGTGGTGCCTTTCTGATGGCATCCCGCGCGCACGCCGGCGCCGGAACCGGCATGACCATTCTCGAAATGACGGTGGCCAGCACCATCTTTCTGGTGTTCGCGGTGCAATTCAGCAACCTGTGGGCCACCACGAACAAACAGACACTGTTCATGCTGGACCGGGCTACCACGGTAAGGGAAGCCACCATGGCCAGGATGCAGCTTACCGTGGACCTTTCCTCAGCCACGGCGGTTTCGATAA
>CAYPTM010000167.1:0-5931 GCA_964413345.1 uncultured Elusimicrobiales bacterium | reverse complement strand
GGATTCGCTGGCGTCTACCATCCGTCCGGAGGGAAGGCTTGCGAGCAGTATGGCGTCATTGCTCCGGTCAAGCAGCAGCCGGAACAGTTCCAGCCGGGAGAGCTGTTTCTGCAGTTCGGGGTAATAGCTTTTCTGTATCGAGCGCTCCCCAAGCCCGATTATCCTGTTCCTGAGCTCGTCCCAGCCTTCCGGTCCGTTAGAATGCCCTTTCATAAACGGCCTCTATCTCCCGCTGGTCCGGCTTTCTCGGGTTTGTCACCATGCAGGCGTCGCGCATCGCCTTTGCCGCCAGTTCCGGTATGTCTTCACGCCTGAGGCCTTTCTGCCCCAGCGTGCCCGTTATGCCCACCGCTTCCCTCAGGCGTGCCGCGGCGGCGGGTATGGATTCCGCGTTTCCGTCGGAAACGCCCATGGCCCTGCCTATTTCCGCGTAACGCGCGGGCGCTGCTTCAAAGTTGTACGCCATGACGTGGCTGAGCAGCATGGCGTTGGCTTCGCCGTGCGCGAAATCAAGGAAGCCGCCAAGGCTGTGCGCCATGGCGTGGACCGCGCCAAGGCTGGCGTTGGAGAAGGCCAGCCCGGCGTGCATGCTGCCCAGCATAAGCCTGCACCGCAGGTTAAGGTCCAGCGGCTGGCGGATGGCGGCTTGAAGGTTTGAGGAAACAAGCCGCACCGCTTCCAGCGAGTGCAGGTCCGTTACGGGGGAGTGCGCGTTGGATACATACGCTTCTATGGCATGGACAAGCGCGTCCATGCCGGTGCACGCGGTAAGATAGGCGTCCATCGTGGTTGTCGTTTCCGGGTCGATGAGCGCGGCGTCCGGGACGACCACCTTGCTGACGATGGCTATCTTGACCCTGCGTTTCGTGTCGGTAATGATGGCGAACTGGGATACGTCCGCCGAAGTTCCAGCGGTGGTTGGTATGCAGATAAGGGGGGGGCAGGGAACCGGCACTTCGTCCACGCCCTCGAATTCAAGGATGTTCTTCCCGTTGGAGCTTACTATGCCTATGCCCTTGGCGCAGTCCATGGGACTGCCGCCGCCTATCGCCACTATGGCGTTGCAGGCCTCGTCCCGGTAGATTTTCGCCCCCTGCATGACTTCGGTGTCTCGCGGGTTCGGGGAAACGCCGGAAAACACCACACAGGGTATGCCCTCGCTTTTCAGGTTTTCCAGCAATTGCCCTGTCCAGCCCGCGGCAATGACTCCGGGGTCCGTGACGACCAGCACCTTCCTCGCCCCGAGATTCTTGGCGTATCTGCCGGCCAGATGCCTGGCTCCGGCGCCGAAAATGAATTCCGGCGCCACGAATTTGCGCAGCTCCATCAAGTCGGAATTAGAAGTCATGGGTTTCCTCCCGCTTTCTCGCTAAAGCTGTCCAAGCGCTTTCTGCCGTCTGAGACCGTCCACCAGCCCTGTCACGCATTCCGGCAGGCCGGTGTAAGGCAACGCCTGCCGGAAGCCCATGTCCAGATATGTTTTGACTTCGCAGGGCTCTCCATCCTTGTAGACCAGCAGGAAGGGAAGCGCTTTCCCGCTGCCGGCTTCCCGCGCTTCCCGCATAAAGGCGGAAATGGCGGCTTCTCCAAGCGCCGCGTCCACTATGACCGCGGCGAAATACTTCCGTGCGAAAAGAAGGGCGCTGTGTTCCCGCAACTGGCTGAAGTGCGGTATTATGCCGTCGGTGGCGTTTATCAGTTCCTCGAGCTGAAGCGATTCCCTGGCCGGCGGGCAGAGGACAAAGACAGGGTACAGCGGTTCCATCCATTTCCGTATGGTGGCGGACAGGTCCTTCGCCACCACGGGCTTGGGCAGGTAGTCCTGCATGCCGCTCTGCCGGCAACGGGTCTTGTCGCCGGTGGTGGCGTGGGCGGTAAGGGCTATTATGGGCACCGGCATGGCGCCTATCCGGCATTCCTCGGCGCGTATCTGCCTCGTCGCTTCGTAGCCGTCCATGTCCGGCATTTCCAGGTCCATCAGTATCAGGTCATAGCCGCCCATTTTTGCCATCTCTACCGCTTCCCTGCCGGATTTGGCGAAGGAAACGGAATGCTCCATTTTTTCCATAATGGAGTGGAGGAGCTTCCTGTTCACCGGATTATCCTCCACCGCCAATATATTGGCGCTGCGTTTTCCAGTTGATGAGGTCATTCCGGGTTCCTTTTCCCTGGAGACTTTCTCCCTCGGCAGGGCGGCCCGGCCCTCGGCCAGTATCGTGAAATGGAAGGTGGAGCCTGTGCCCACAACGCTTTCCACCCACAGCTTTCCGTGGAACAGGTTGCAAAGCTTGCGGGATATGGTCAGCCCGAGGCCGGTACCGCCAAACCGCCGCGTCGTGGAGGAATCGCCCTGGGTGAAGGGCTGGAAAATCCGGGCCAGGGCCCGCGGTTCTATGCCGGGGCCTGTGTCACGCACAGCGAAGTGAATCTGGAATACGGGGGCTTCTCCCTTCTGCGCGCAGCGTATGGCGGAGACTCTTATGTCCACTCCGCCCTTTTCTGTGAATTTTATGGCGTTGCCGGTCAGATTCAGCAGTACCTGCATGAGGCGGCCGGAATCGCTGACCAGCACTTCCGGCACATTATCCTCTATTTCCCACCGGACGGGCTGCAGTCCCTTTTCCTGCGCACGGACCGACAGCATCTGCGTTATGTCCGTCACGCACTGGGAGAGCAGGAACGGCCTTTTTTCAAGGTCCAGCCTGTCCGCCTCTATCTTGGAGAGGTCGAGTATGTCGTTTACCAGCACCAGCAGGCTGCGTCCGCTGTTATAGACCGCTTCCAGGAATTCCTTTTGCTGTCCTCTCAGGTCCGACGCCAGCAGCAACTCGGTGAACCCTATGATGCTGTTGAGCGGCGTCCTTATTTCGTGGCTCATCATCGCCAGGAAATCCGTCTTTGCCCGGCTGCCGGCCTCGGCGAGCTCGGTCAGCGTGCGCTGCAGGGCGATGGCGTTTTCCAGTTTCCGGTAAGCGGTGATCAGCTCCGTCGTGTCCTGTATGACGGCGATGATGCCGGCTTTTTTCCCGTCCGCCCCCCGGAATACGGCGCGGGAGAATATGGCGAAGCGCGGTTTGTCTTGTATTACAAGGTCATGCTCGAACTGCTGCATCGTTTCGCCGGATGAGAGCAGTTCCGCGTCTTTTCCCATGAAGAAACGTGCCATGTCCGGAGGCTGTATGTCAGTCACCGTTTTACCCATTATCTGGGCGCGCTCAATCCCTAAGAAATTGCAGAACGCGGAATTGCAGTTGATATATTTCCCTGCAAGGTCCTTTACGAAAAGCGGTATGGGGACGGCTTCGACCAGCACTTTCAGGAATTCGGCCCTTTCGCTGAGGTCCTTTTGCGCCCGGACTCTTTCGGATATGTCGAATACGATAAGGAATATGTAGGTCTTTTCCGCCGTTACGGGGACAGCGGAGACCTCGACGTCCCTGTGCTCTCCTCCGGCCGCGCGGTGCATGCTGGTGAAGCGGCACCCTTTCTTCTTTATAACTTCCGCGCATTCTGATTTGATGCGCGCGGCGGGAACACCAATCGCGTCGCTGAGTTCCATTCCTGTCAGTTTTGAAAGAGGATGGCCGTAATAAGTGGCCGCGGCCTCGTTAGCTTCGCAGATAACGGATGATTCCGGCTCTATCAGGAGCATGACCGCGCTGTTCTGGTGAATGATGTTCTTGTAGCGCATGTCTGAAAGTTCTACAAGGTAGCGGTTGTCACGCATCTTCTCTATGCCCAGGGCGTATACGACTGCGATGAATAGGAGCAGTGAGGTGATGAAGATGCCGATGCTTCTGGCCTGCCGGACCTGCCGTTCATAGTGAAAGGCGTCCAGTTCCGCGCCCAGGTAGGCGACTATATCCCCTTGCGGCGATTTTATAGGTACGATGGCGTGAAAAAACACGCCGTTTGATGTCCGTTCCGGTTCGGATATCACGGATTTGCCGGATGCCATCATTGTCCCGAAAACAGGGTTGAAGGCTATATCCCGGCCGTATAAAACCTGCGGCAGCTTTTCCCCTGTACGTGTGGAATTGACCCGCAGCATCGCTTCCGGGCCGCCTGGATGGTGCGCAAAAACGTAAAGTCTGTTGAAGTACCGCTGTTCCGCCGTTACCCGCTCCAGTCTGCCGGAAAGATCTTTCACGTTTTCCATCGCGCGGATATTCAGGGATGACGCCAGTGTCTCGACCAGTGAAAGCAGGGCCTCCTTTTGTGTGCCCGCCTGCTGCTCTCCGAGTTTCCGTGTCATTCCCCAGCCCGCGCATATTATGGCCACAAGGAGTATGGACGCAAGACGGAGCACCTCGAACCCCGACCTGTTTTTAGCCGGAGCATCCGGCAGGACGCCCCGGCTGGTCACCGCGTAATACCAAACCAGTATTACCGTGCACAGGACAGATGCCGCCCTGAACAGATGGGCGACCGCCCAGAATTGAGCATAGCTATTGCTTGAACGGTAAAACTCCGCCGGGAGCATGACAATCACTCCGGTCAGGGCGTATACAATGAGGGGTATGAGGGCGAGCTTAAGAGTAACGCTGCCGTGCTTTTTCGCCGCCCTCCAGAAAACGATGGCGACGAGAAGTCCTCCGCCCAGACTCATCGAATAGCGCACAGGAACCGCGTATCCGGCCGCGCAGGCCAGATACTGCATGACCAGGACGGCCAGTATGCCGGAATAGGCCTGCGCCGGTTTTATCCGTATTACATCCACGAACGTGGCGTGCGCCAGCAGCAGCAGAACGATGAAGGCCGCGGACAGGAATATGAAAGGAAGCCATTGCACCCATGCCGGGCTTCCGAACAGCACTCCGAAGAAGAAAACCCATTCGTTTACGCCGTGAATGAAACAGATGGCCGCCATCAGGCCCCATGGAAGGACCTTGGCGCTCCGCCGTGAGGCAAGCAGCCATCCTACGCCGCCAAGTATGAAGAAAAGGGCGCCGTAAGTCGCGTAAATGAAATCCAGTTCCTGAAAGTACCACATAACTCTATTAGCTTTATCAGTTTCCTTAGTCTGTTTTGGTGTATTGGCTAACTATATTAATATAGTCTAGCAGATGTTTTGTCTTCACCGCTTCGGCTTATCCGATGGGATGGAAAAACAGAACATTGCTCCCTTGTTTTCTTTCCCTTCCGCCCAGAGTTTGCCTCCGAAGCGTTCCATTATGCTCTTTGCCGTATACAGGCCGAGTCCGCTGCCGGGAAACATTGCCGGGTCATGCAGCCGCTGAAATGGCTTGAAGAGTTTTTCTGCGTATGCCATGTCGAAGCCTGCCCCATTGTCCACCACCATGAAAATGTCCGTGCCGGCGCTTCTCTCTGCTTTTACCTCTACTGTTGCGCCTTCCTTATTGCGGGTAAATTTCCAGGCATTGCTGATTAGATGCGCAAGGATTGTCTCTAGAAGAACAGGGTCTGTCCGCACGGAGAGGCCCTGCTGGACACGGATGTCGACCTTCCTTCCCGGCTCTCTTGCGCGCAGGCCGCTTACTATCGCCTCTGTCATGGCTGAGATGTCGGCTTCGGCCATGGCAATGGGACGGCGCATTGCGGAGTCCAGTTGCTGCAGCCCGTCCAGTATGCCGCGCAGTCGTTCGCATTCCGCTTGTATGCGGCGCAGATAATCCCTGCCCGTGCCGTTGAGGTTTTTCCCAAAGTCCTCCTCAAGCGCGGCCGCTAATCCTTCTATCCCTCTGACTGGAGCCCTGAGATCATGGAAGGTCCCGTCCGGCAAGGCGCCGGAGGGAGCAGGTTTTTTGCTGGTTTCTGGAGGTCGGCTTGCTGTGCCGGAAGTGAAGATGCCTGGCTTAGCGCGTTCCAAAACCAACGCCGCAGCCGCCAGGAGCGCCGGGATGGCGGTGGTAATTGCGGCCAGAAGCGGAAGAGGGAAGGCCGACAGCTTCGCCAGTGCCAGCCATTCCA
>CAYPTM010000166.1:0-5959 GCA_964413345.1 uncultured Elusimicrobiales bacterium | reverse complement strand
CCAGCCGCGTGAAGGCCGGATCGATCTTCACTTCCGTGAACGGGAAATTCCGCATCACCAAGATTCCCACGCCCGGCTATTACAGCATCAAGCTGTTCAACGTGGCGGGAGACCTGGTGTACGAAAACGATTTGGGCTATCAGGTGCCGTCGTCAACTTATCCCAACATTGAAATAGTCTGGGACAGGAGCAACGGAAAGGGCAACAAGGTCGCCCGGGGAGTTTACTTCGCGGTCATGAGGCTGCAGGCGTCGCAGGGCGCCAAGCAGACCTGCCAGACCGTTAAGAAGATACTTATACCATGAACAAGAACGCTCTTCTGACGCTTACCCTTTCCCTTGCCGCGCTTTGCGCGGCACGGCCCGCGGCGGCGATGGACTCAAAGGCCGGCACCGGCGCAGGTGCTTTCATGAAGCTGGGTCTCGGCGCTCCGCGCGCGCAGGCACTGGGCCACGCGGCCTCGGCCCTGGTCACCGGCACCGAGGCCATGGCTTGGAACGTCGGCGGCATGGCCTACACCTCGGCTCATGAGGTGGGCGTTTCGCACCTCTCCTGGGTGCAGGACTACAAGGCCAATTACTTCGCCTATGTGCACCCCATCGGGCGCACGGTTCTGGGCGCGAACGTCGGCTACCTGAGCCTTAACGACTTCGACGCCCGCGACGTCAACAATATTCCCCAGCCGAACGACTCCGTCAGCGTGTCCAACAGCTTCATGTCGCTGAACATAGCGCGTTCCTTCCTGTGGGACAGTCTCGCCCTCGGGGCCGGCGTCAAGCGTGTGACCGAAAACAACAACGGCACCGAGTATTCCAACGTGGTGTTCGACGTGGGCGCCCAGTTCAAGCCCTGGCGCAAGCTGGCTTTCGGCGCGGCCGTGCAGAATATAGGCGACTCCGCCGAAGTGGTGCGCATACAGCGCCTCGGCGCGGCCCTGATACTGAACTCCTATTTCACCATATCGGGCGAGATAGAGAAGGCTTCCGACAACCGCGCCCGCGCCGGTTTCGGCCTTGAGGCCACCATCCCGGAGGATACGCTCCAGGTGGGCAAGTTCTCCCTGCGGGCCGGCTACTACGACAACGACGACATGGGCCGCAACTACGACGACAGCATGATGGACAGCCTCGGCCTGCAGAAGTCGTCCAAGCTTTCCTTCGGCGTGGGCCTGATGGCCGGCGACGTGTTCGGCTACTCGCTTGCGCTTGATTACACCTTCGTGCCCATGGGCGCGCTGGGCAAGGCCAGCCAGATAGCTGCCAAGGTGCAGTTCTAGTTTTATGCGGTTACTGCGGGGCAGGAAAGGACAGACCACGCTGGAGTACATAATGACCACTCTGGCCCTGCTCTTCGTGTTTACTGCGATGTACAGGTTTTTCGGCTACAACCTGCCGAAGCTGTTCAAGGCGGGGGCCAAGGTCATACTGACCGAGTACGAAGTCAGCCCCTGGTAGTTCGGATTTTGGCATATTATTCGTTGGGAAAACCCGGAGGAGTATTATGGAGAAGATTAAGAAGATGTTGCGCAGCAAACGCGGCCAGAACACGGTTGAATACCTTCTGATGCTTACCGTCGTGGTCGGCGTCGTGCTCATAGCTGGCATGGCCCTCAAGAAATACATGCCCAGCCTGTTCGCGCAGATACAGAACCTCATCGGCGGCGCGGTGGGCACGCTGGGCTCCAGCACGGCCAACTAGGATTCGATACATATCCCTCCGGACGGTCCTGCGGGCCGTCCGAGGGGGGTGTCGTCCGCGGCGACGCGGACCGGCAGGTGGTGTGCGCTGAATGGGAAATTTCATCGTCCGGTTCCGGCCGGATAAAGGAGCCTTGCGCGGGAAAGGGGCGTTTTCTGCCTCTCGCCGCAGGCGCGGACAGGTGGTCGTGGAGCTGATGCTCATCCTGCCGGTGCTGTTCCTGATGATATTCTTCATTCTGGAAATCGGGAATCTGGCTTTCCAGACCATTCTGGCCCATCACGCGGCCTATGAACTGGCCAGAATCGGTTCCCTGGTGTCGGGCCCGGCGGTGGGCGCTTCAAGCCCGGCGGCCAACGTCACCAGCGCGCAGAGCAAGCTCGTTGTTCTCGTGAAGACGATGTTTCCGGGCAAGAGCATCTCCCTCAGCTGCAGCACGGAGATGACCGGCATTGACCCGCAGGTTGCCCAGACGAGGGGCAATCACATAAACGAGGATATCATCGTCAAGATGGTGTATCCGGTCAAGCTGCTGTTTCCGGGGTCCAGCTACTTTTTCGCGACACCCAGGGGCAGCGGGGTCAGGAACCTGACGGTAGTGGTGCGAATGCCGATTGAAAAGCCCATTTTCCAGTAACAGGGCCTTCGGCTAAACACGGATTTTTCGCGCGGGGAAGGTCCGCGCGGTCGGTGCAGGGCAGTTTCTCATTTAACAGGAGCGGGTGATTTATGGAAAAGAAAGGCGTTTTGCTGCCGTTGCTCATAGCCATCGGCGCTGCTTTCATCTACTGGATGGTGCTTACCAGCAAGGAAATGGCGCTTTCCAGTTCTTTGGAGAAAACCAAGGTCATCGTGGCCCGTACCGATCTGCCCGCCCGCACCGTTCTGAAGGAAGATCTGGTGGAGGTCATGGACATGCCCAAGAAGTACATGCAGTCCGACGCCTACGAGGTCCGCACCGGCGCGGACATCAAGATGGTCGCCAATCTCGTCACGGCCATCCGCATACCGAAGGGCAACCAGGTCACCACCTCGGCCCTCATCACCCTTAACCCGGAGGCCGGCCTGTCGGTCAAGGTGCCCCCCGGCTACCGCGGCGCCACGCTTGAGGTTTCCAACGAGCTGCTCAAGCTCATCAAGCCCAACGACCGCATAGACGTGCTCGTCACTTTCGAGGCTGTCATGGCCGACGGCAAGAAGGAGAAGGTCACCGCCACCATCCTGCAGAACGTGCTTGTGCTGGGCGTGGGCGGCAACCTCGGCCAGGGCATGAGCGGCGACCAGGCCCGCATGAAGCAGCAGTCCGCGGCCGACGCGCAGGCCTTCTCCGACAAGGGCGTGCTGAGCCTCGCCCTCAACCCCAACGAGGCGCAGTATCTGGCCCTCTCGCAGAAAGTCGGCGAAGGCGGCCTCTCGGTGGTGCTGCGCGGCCTGGGCGACCTTGAGATGCACCCCATGGAAATGGCCAGCTTCAGGAAACTATTCACCCGTTAGGCGGATATAAAATGAAAAACACCTTACGACATAAACACCTCCTCCTGTCCGCCGCGCTGCTGGCGCTGGCGCTGCCCGTCCGCGCGCAGAGGAGCGAACTCGTGGCCGTCAGCGCCGACGTGGTGGAGATAAGCGGCTCCCTGCAGGTAACGAAGGGTTTTTCCTGGAACCAGGTGTTCAATTTCGAGGAAGCCTCCATCCCCGGCATCTTCTCCATCGGCGACTTCGAGCGCAAGACCAGCCTTACCACCTCGCTCAAGCTGCTGGAGAACGAGGGCAAATCGCAGCTCCTCTCCAATCCCAAGGTCATCGCCAAGTCCGGCACGCAGGCCAACTTCGTGGTCGGCGGCGAAATACCCGTGCCCTACACCAACAACCAGGGCGTAGGGGCCGACTACAAGAAGTTCGGCGTCATCCTCAACATACTGCCGATGATTCTGCCGGACAAGAAGGACCATATAGACATCCAGATACAGCTGGAAGTCTCCAACCCCGACTACTCCAAGCAGGTCACCGTGCAGGGCACGACCATGCCTTCCATGGTCACACGCCAGATACAGACCGAAGTGGAGCTCAAGAGCGGGGAAACGCTCGTCATCGGCGGCCTCAAGCAGAGCAACCGCAACGTGGCCAAGTCGCGCGTCCCTTTCCTGGGCCGGATACCCCTTATCGGCCTTCTGTTCAGCCAGAGCGACGTGGTCGAAGAGCAGCGCTCTTTGTTCCTTTTCGTGACGGTGGAGCTGGTAAAGTAGCCTCCGCCCTGGCCCGCCGCGCATCAGAGGCGCGGCCCTTGCTGGTATCTCGGTTTAGCCCTGGTCCTGTTCCGGAACGGTATGGATAACGGAAGCGAGAACGATCAAATAAGGATAATAGCCCTGGCCGGCCCCAAGGAAGGGACCGGCAAGACCACTATCGCCATAAATCTGGCGCTGGCCTGGGCCGGCATACAGAAGCGCAACGTCCTTATCGTCCCGATGGACCCCCTGTGCAGGCAGGAGCATTTCCACATGCTCGGCCTGAACAACCCTCCCTCCGTGGCGGACCTGGTCAAGACGCTGGGCGCGCAGTCCCTTTCCGTCGCGGGCGGTTTGCTTAAGGGCAAGATTCCCGTTTCGCAGTGGGGCGTGGGCGTGCTGCCCCTGGCCTACAAGCGCTCCGACATAAGCCGCATTTCGCCCAAGGTGATAATGCCGCTTTTCGCCAAGCTGTCCCAGACCTTCGACATTTTCCTTGACGTGGAATCCAGCTTCCCGATGCAGACCTTCGCGTTCGACATCGCGGACCTGGTGCTCTGGGTCACCCAGCCGAGCCGCGGCCACCTCAACGCCACCGTCAACATGTTCCAGGAATACAAGGACATGCACTTCGCGCTCGACCGCTTCGATGTCGTCTGCAACTGCTACGACCTCCCCGGCGCCATAGAGCCCGAGGAAATAGAGAAATTTTTCGAGCAGCTCCAGAAAAAGGTGCTGGTATTCCTGCCGTGGGAGGATTCCATCCCCGCGCTTTCCAACCAGCTCCGCATAGAGGTGGTTGAATCGCCGCAGTCGCTCTGGGTAAAGGGCCTGCGCATGATTCTTGGCCGCGTGCTGAACATGCAGCCGGTGGAGAAGTCGTGGGTCGCGGCTGTTTCGGACGAGGAGTTCTCCCAGGCCGCCAGCGCCCTGTGGAGCGGCCCCAAGTCGGACGGAAGCTCCATGGCCATGACCACGTCCAAGAGCTCGTCCTCCTCCCCGGCGGTGCAGCAGCCGTCGCACGGTGTGCTCAACGACCCCAGCCTGCCCCCTTTCTGGGACGAACTCAAGCAGAAGATGCACAAGGACGTCGTCAAGGCCATGGAAATGGAGCGCATCCGCCTCGGCGACGGCGCCGCGGGCAGCGCGGAACTGCGCAAGCGCGTTTCCTCCATAGCGGACGACCTCCTGCAGAAGGAAACCTCGCTCCAGCTCAGCCGCGAGCAACGCGTCCGCTTCATCAACGAACTGCTGGACGAAATTCTCGGCTACGGTCCGCTTGAAGAGCTGATGCGCGACCCCTCAGTTTCGGAAATTATGGTCAATGCCTATGACCGGGTCTACATAGAAAAGGGCGGCAAGCTGGTGCTTACCAAGTACCGCTTCCGCGACGACGACCAGGTCGTGCAGGTCATAAAGCGCATCGTCGCCCCGCTGGGCAGAAGAATAGACGAATCCGTTCCGCTCGTGGACGCCCGCCTGAAGGACGGTTCCCGCGTTAACGCCATCATCGCGCCGCTGGCCGTATCCGGCCCCACGCTGACCATCCGCCGTTTTTCGCAGAAGCCTCTCGGCCCGGAAGACTACTACCGCTTCGGCTCCATCTCCCGCGACGCCATGGACTTCCTCAAGGCCTGCGTGCTCCTGCGCAAGGACATCATCATCAGCGGCGGTACCGGCACCGGTAAAACCACTTTCCTCAACGCCCTCTCCAGCTACATCCCGGAGGACGAGCGTATCATCACCGTGGAAGACACGGCCGAACTGAAACTGATGCAGGAGCACTGGATACGCCTGGAATCCCGCCCGCCCAACGTCGAAGGCAAGGGCGAGGTGACGATACGCGACCTGGTCAAGAACTGCCTCCGCATGCGCCCGGACCGCATCGTGGTCGGCGAATGCCGCGGCTCCGAGGCGCTGGACATGTTGCAGGCCATGAACACGGGCCACGAAGGCTCCATGGCCACCATTCACGCCAACACGCCGCGCGACGCGCTGACCCGCCTTGAGGCCATGTGTCTCATGGCCGGCGC
>CAYPTM010000165.1:0-5971 GCA_964413345.1 uncultured Elusimicrobiales bacterium | reverse complement strand
CTTTCTTCTTTCCAGCGAAAACCGCCGGGACGAAGCCGCGGCTGATATGGAGCGGTTTTTCGCCCTTGAAAAGGACAAATTCGCTTTGGAGCAGGAGGCCCGCGGGCCGGTTTGCAAGGCCCTCTCCGGGCGGGATAAGCCTGTTACCGGATGCGAAGGCGCGGCTTTTTTCGCGAAGAATCCGGCCTCTCCGCGCAATATCGTCTATCCTTCCTCTCCGCGCGGGAAATAGCTTCAGCGTGTAAAAGCCCGGCCCGCATAAACGCGGGCCGGGCTTTTTTCGTGCTGTTCAATAAGGTTTTTCAGGCGTCGGTTTCGTCGTCGGTTCCGCCGGCCGAGGGATAGCCGTCCGGGGATTCCGGTTCCGTATCCACTTCCATGTACATGTAGTCGACGCCTTCTTCCCTTTTCGGCGTAAGAGGCAATGGCGGCTCAGTTTCCTTCTCCTCGTCACAGAGGTCCCTTTCCTCTCTGGCCGGCGGGGCCGTGAGGTCGGTCCCGGCCAGAAACCTGCGAAGCGTTTCGGAGGATTCGTCCGGCTGCGTGGCCGGTTTTGGTTCCGGTTCCGCGATGGGCTCCGGTGCCGGCGCCACTGGCGTTTCCTCCGTTTTGTTATCTTCTTTTTTCTCCGGCTCCGGCGGCTCCTCTTCCGGCAGCAGCGCCGAAAGTTCCGGCGCTGCAAGTCCGGCTGCCATCAGGAGGGCCGGCAGCGCCAGTATGCCGGGATTCAGTATTTTTCCCTGAAGGGCCATTAGCGCCAGCGGGGCGAAACCGAGTCCCGCGCCCAGAATGAAACCGAAACAGCGCGCCGGCGCTGAATGGACCGGGCGAAACTCCAGCGCGCCCCATATAAGTCCGGCGGAAGGCAGCAGTCCCAGCAGAAATACGGGAGCCTGCCGTCCGTGCGCGGCGAAGAGGGCGGCCGCCGCCGTGGCGATTATATATCCCGCGAGCGCCCCTCCCCATATGGAAAAAATGCGGCGGGGCCATTCCTTCGACACGAAAAACCCCTCTCCTTTGGCGAATGAGAGCAGGTCGGCCCCCAGCAGCAGGCCGAAAACCGCGAAGGGCAGCATGAATTTGACATACATCCAGCCTGATGCATGGGCACCCGCTCCCGCGTAATTTTTTGCCATGAAGCCGGCAAGGCCGGTGACCTGGGTATGTATAGCCACGTCCGCCGCGTGCGAGGCGATGAAAAGCCCCGACAGGAGGAAGGCGAACCAGCCCGCCACCGCCGCCGTAGTCCGCAGGAAAGGCCCTTTCCATGACGGCGAAAGCTTCTCCCAGCCGAGCGCGAAACCAAGCGCCGCCGCCAGCAGTGCCGCCGTGCCGGAGAAGGCAAAGCTTCCCGGCTGGCAGCTCAGCAGCTGCGCCCCTTCCTCGGGGCAGACTCCCAGCATTCTCGCGAAAACGGCTCCCGGGCCGAAGAAGAAGCCGCGCATCACGTCCGCGCCAAGCGTGGCTTCATCCAGCCAGAAGGCCGGCAGAAGCAGCCTGTCCGCCATAGACAGCAGAAGCAGGAAGAATGTGTTGAAAAGCACCGTAAGCAGCAGCGCTCCGGCGGCTCCGGCGAGCGCGCCGAAGAGGCTGGCGGCTGTTTCTCTCGAAAGGGAGATTTTAATTTTCACGCTTTATCCTTAATCATGCACCGCCGGGTCTGTCCGCGACGCAGCGGAATCCCTGGTCCTGCGCGGTGGACGTCTGGGCCACCGGAAATCTTGTGGAGCAGCGCCTCGTGCGCGCTTCGGTCAGGAAGGAGCCGCCTTTTATGGTCTTGTCCGCTGAGTCGGGGACCGGAGGAAATTTCGAGACCCTCATCCGGTATCCGTCCGCCGTCCATTCCAGCGCTCCCGAGGTCATGTCGTATATTCCCGTCCGGTTGGGCGGCCTGCTGCCCGCGGGACGGGCCCTGTCGCAGAAAACGTCGGGGCCGCAGGTGCCGCCGGTTCCGGCCGGACGTCCCCAGGAAATGTCCATCGCGCTTGAGGGAGAGCCAAACGTCACCGGATTTTCGGTTCCGCCCAGGCAGGCTTTTTCCCACTCCGCTTCGGAGGGCAGCCTCTTGCCCGCCCATCTGCAATAGGCGTCCGCGTCGTTCCAGCTGGCTCCAAGCACGGGATAGTCCTCAAAGCCGCGGACCACTTCAAAAACTGTTTTTCCCTTGACCGTATGGCTGCTGAATGCCGGCTCAAGCGGCCCGGAATATGAGTCGACGGCCTTGCCGGAAGCGCCCGCCGAGTTTAGATACTGCGCGAAGCGCGTGTTTGTGACCTGATATTTGTCTATGTAGAAATCGCCGGTTTCTGAGACGGTGTTGTCGTGCCAGCGGTCTCCCATGCGGAAGGTCCCGGCCGGGATCTGCGTCATGATGGCCAGGTCCTGCTTCCAGACAAGCTCCTGCCCCGCGCTTTCCGAAAACGGATATCCGGCGAAATAGGGGAAACCGGCCGCGGCGCACAATATCGCGGCTCCGGCCGATATCAGCGCGGCCGTTCTGACGGCTTTTTTGCGGCTTTCGGGTGTTGCGCTCATTTGTATGTTGAATCTGTCCCCTTTATCGAAAACGCCAACCTAATTATACAATTATTACTCCTCGTGGGGATGCGAAAAACCCCGCCGTGGCGGGGTTTTGCTTTTTCGTGAATCGGATATGACCGGCCTAGACGCCTATATCTTCGTTCCACAGGGCGGGTTTCGCCGCGATGAAATCGCGCATGAGGGTCTTGCATTCCTCGGACTCCAGGTTTATCAGCTTCACGCCCTGCTTCTGCGAATATTTCTCCGGCCCCTTGAACGTGTCGTTTTCCCCTATGACGACCGTCGGTATCTTGTAGAGGAGTATCGCGCCGGTGCACATCTCGCAGGGCGAAAGCGTGGAATATATCGTGCACTTGGCGTAATCCTTTGCCTTCAGCCTGCCGGCGTTTTCAAGGCAGTCCATCTCAGCGTGGAGTATGGCCGATTTCTTCTGTACGCGCCTGTTGTGTCCCCGCCCGATTATTTTCCCCCCTTTAACCAGTACCGCTCCTATGGGGATGCCCCCTTCCCTTAAACCCTTTCTGGCTTCCTTTATAGCTTCGGCCAGGAACTTCGCGTGCTTGTCCGCCATGTGTGCCTCCAGGATGCTGTGTTTCCAGCATTATAGATACTTTGCCCTGCTTCTTCAATCCCGGTTTGCTATAATAGCTTTCTATGATGAACAACCTTAAACGTTCTCTGCTTTCACTTTGCGCTCTGGCGGTTGTTTCCGTGCCGGCCGTTTCGGCCGGGGAATGGTCTGTTGGGCCGCTTGTGGGCTATAACATTCCGGTCGGCGGACAGTCGCGCGACCGTTTCGGCGGCACTCCCGCGACGGGCTTTTACGGGGAGTACGACACCGGTTCCTACGCAATAGGCGTTGAATCCCAGTGGTCGTTGCGCTTTCATGCCCGCGGCTCCTCGATTTTCGGCGGTGACATAATCTGGCGCAACCGCATGGATATGTATGTCCTTCAGTCCATACCTTACGTTAAGAAGACATGGCATGTCGGGCCGGTGGGCCTCTTCCTGATGGGCGGAATAGGTTTTTTCAGCGTCAGTAACAATAATTACAATTACGACAATACCAACGGGACTGTCGGCGTGCAGGGCAAGATGACAAACAAGTTCGGCTACGGCTATATGGCCGGCGGCGGCGTTTCTCTCCGGCCTGTGCAGAATTTAACCGTGGACGCCGGCGTCCGCCTGCACAGCTACAAGGTCTGTTTCATGGAGCGCGCCCCCGGCACGACCGTGGATCAGGAAACGAAGTTCACCTTCACGAACCTGGTCCCGACACTGCGGCTGGCTTACCGTTATTGATTTAATGTTGTAAAATGTAGGCAACACATCATTACCTGGAGGCTACAATGGCACATAAGATCAACGCTGATACCTGCATCAACTGCGGAGCGTGCGAACCGGTCTGCCCCGTGCAGGCTATAAGCGAGAAGGACGGCAAGCGCGTCATCGACGCCAGCAAGTGCATCGACTGCAGCGCCTGCGTCGGCAACTGCCCCGTTTCCGCGATTTCCGCCTAACGCGAGAGTCCGGGAAAAGCTTTACGTTCCGCCCCCCCGACCAGGGGGCGGTTTTTTTGCGCAAATCCTCCCGCGCTATGCTAGAATCTGGGGTAGGTTTGGGGATTAGGCAGAAGGGGAGGGTTTATGAAGATTTTCGACAACAATTCGCTTTCCATAGGCAACACGCCGCTTGTCCGCCTGCGCAACATGGCGCGCGGCCTGAAAGCCGACGTGCTGGCCAAGATTGAGGGGCGCAATCCGTCCTATTCGGTAAAATGCCGCCTCGGCGCGGCGCTCATCGCCGACGCCGAGAAGATGGGCATACTCCAGCCCGGCATGGAGGTGGTGGAATCCACCAGCGGCAACACCGGGATAGCCCTTGCCTCGGTCTGCGCGGCGCGCGGCTATCCGCTCACGCTCACCATGCCAGACACCATGAGCATCGAGCGCCGCCGGATATTGAAGGTTTTCGGGGCTAAGCTGGTGCTCACCCCCGGCGCGGAGGGAATGGCCGGCGCGGTGCGCAGGGCGGAGGAGATAGCGGCCTCGTCGCCCGGGAAGTATTATCTTCCCCAGCAGTTCAAGAACCCTTCCAATCCCGCCATACATGAGGCTACCACCGGCCCGGAGATTTGGGCCGATACTGACGGAGCCATCAACTATCTCGTCGCCGGGATAGGCACGGGCGGAACGATAACGGGGGTTTCCCGCTTCATCAAAAGCCGGAAACCAATAATTTCCGTTGGCGTGGAACCGGCGGAAAGCCCGGTTATCTCGCAGCACCTTGCCGGGGAGCCGCTCAAGCCCGGCTCCCACAAGATTCAGGGCATAGGCGCGGGTTTCATACCGCCGGTGCTTGACCTTTTGCTTGTCGACCGCGTCGAGCGCGTCACTTCCGATGAGGCCATGAGCGCCGCGCGCCGTCTTGCCCTCAAGGAAGGCATACTCTCCGGCATTTCCTGCGGCGCGGCCGTGGCCGCCGCCCTGAGAATAGCGCAGGAGGATGCCGCCGCCGGCAAGACCATCGTGGTCATATTGCCGGACTCCGGCGAGCGTTATCTTTCGTCCCCCCTCTTTGCCGACATAGCAGCCTGAGAACGGGACACCGCAGTCCGCAGGCCGCGCGGAAAATGAAACCGCGCGGCTCCGGCCCGCGTAGTCTTATGTGAGGACGCCGCCGCGCGCTCTTTCGCTGGAGGCCGCCTCACAGCGCAAATTTATGAAATCAACGATAGTGAAAACCTTCATTCTGCTGGGCTTGTTTTCCGGCCTGGCCGCCGCGCAGCATGACGCGCGCATGACCTGGGACGACGCGGTCCGGGAGATGCTGGGCGCAAACCCGGAATCCCTGTCCTCGGAATCACTCAAGGAAGAATACCGGCGCAAGATAAGCGCCGCCGAAAGCGCGCTTTACCCGCAGGCCTCCGCGGTGGGAAACTACACCCGGACCAACCCTTCGGGCGGGGTGCAGGAAAACTATTCCTACGGGCTCAACGCCACGTATTCACTGTATTCTCCTTCAAGCCGCTCAGACATAAGGGCCAGCCGCCTGTCCCTCGCCAAAAGCGAGGATGACGCGCTTGTCCTTAAAAACAAGCTGCTTTACCTTCTTCGCAAGGCTTTCGCGGACCTTCTGTGGGCGCAGGATTCCCTCTCCATGGCGGAGAAGACCCTCAAGCGCAGGCAGGACAACGCCGCCCTTCTGCGGCTCAAATACAATGCCGGGCGGGAAAGCCACGCCGCGCTTCTTGAAACCGATTCGCTGGTCAAGTACGCGGAGTGGGACAGGGAGAAAAACCTCATGGTCCTGCGTACCGCACAGCGCCAGCTTAACAAGGTGCTGGGCCGCCAGCTTTCCTCCCCCGTAAGCGCGGTGGAGATAAAAAGCGCCCGCCCCCCCGATGAGTTTTCCGTTTTCGGGAAATATA
>CAYPTM010000164.1:0-5975 GCA_964413345.1 uncultured Elusimicrobiales bacterium | reverse complement strand
TCGGCGCGGTGTTATGGAAATACCGCAGGCCGAGCCGGTTTGGCATTCGTCATATTTTTATTGCTCTTGGCGCCATATTCTTTTGGGGTCTGATAACCGGTTATCCGCCTTATATATTGCACGGCATCCCACTCAATCGCGGGGGTCTGTTTGCCTACTTTTTGAAACTCGTAATCTGGGTGCCGATACTGAGGTTCATTCACAGAAAAAAATGGATTTATGTGACGCCATTCCGCATTGCCTTGGCTGTAGGTGTGCTGTTCTGCATAGGGCTTATCGGTACGTGGCCCGGGTATTATTTCCCTGGCTATTCCGGGCGAGTGGTGGATATGGATACCGGGAAGCCGATAAAGGATGCTGTGGTAAAGGTTGAAATAGTGTATGCGGGGGGCTTTAGCCCCGGCGGCCCTGTTTCCGAGGGCTTGCGCACGTTATATCTGGTTACCGGGGAGGACGGACGTTACAGCGTGGGGCCGAGCCTGGACATACTGGTTTTGGGGTGGGCAAGATATGTTGAGATTTCCGCAATGCATATATTGACGGCGGAGACCCGCAAGGAGATTGACCCGCCGCAGACATGGCCTGTCTATGAAGATATACAACTGATGAGCGCAAAAAAATACTTTGAAGCTTCTCATGCAAAGCGGGGTATTCCGGCAGGTGTTGGCTTTAGTGGAGGTTATGATCCAGAGCGCATGGTTAAGGCAATGTTATGGTACGGTGTGCCTAGCGAAACGATCCAAACTTATTACCGTGACCTGCTGAAAGCGAGGAAAAGTGTCTATGGTGAAGATGATCCCTATGCTAAAGATTGGCAACCAAAGGAAGAGTGGTTTCAGTAGACTTTGTATATGACTAAGACTCTAATTGCATTAGCTATGGTATTTTTTGGTTTTGCGTGTCAATTGTTTGCTTTTGATAACAATATTACACATCCTTCAATTGTGAAAAGGGTTGTTGACGAAGATAATGAACATGGAGGTGCTGCCAAAAGTCTTCTCATCACGGATAGAGATCATGGCGGCGGGCCTTTCCGAGGCTTAACATGTCCCGGATTGCATATAAACGCTTGGTAGTATTATTCTTTTTAGGAATATTCTGGCGCGGGCGATATTTCCCTGTTTTTTAGGCTTTAGGCGGCGGCACCAGAATTGGCTGTTTTGCTGAAAAAGGGCTACCGCGCGGTAGCGCGTTGCGGCCCGTCGGAGGGCCAGACCGGGGCGGAATTGGGCTTGCCTGTATTGGTGGCTTATGCTACCATAAATATAGCAGTTTCAGCCGCAAGCGCAGTTCCTGTTTATCATCACCCGGCTCCTATTCGGGCCCATGTCAGTTCAGCCAGTATACCTCCGAGGCCGCCATGACAGAGAAGGAACTCAAGAACAGTTGGGACAAGCTGGACAGCCTGCTCGCCTCGCTTTCCCATATACATGAAATAGGCAGTTTCTATTCCGCGCGCGACAGCAAGACCAATCTTTGCCAGGCTGTATTGGAAAATGCCTGTCATTTGACCAATTCCAGCCGCGGCACGCTGATGCTGCTTGATGATGCCACCGGCCAGCTGGCCATTGTGGCCGCAAAGGGTTTCCCCGAAAACATAGTGGAGCAAACGCGCCTCCGTCCCGGTGAAGGCATTGCCGGCATGGCTTTCGAGCGCGGGGAACCCATTTCCACCGCCGTTCCCTCCAAGTGCGAGAATTACGTCGGCTACACCGGCGCGCCGGAGCAGAACGAACCTTTCATAGCCTATCCCGTAAAAACCCGTGACCGCGTAATAGGCGTCCTCAATCTTCACGCCGCGCGCGAGGCCGATATAGTAAATGAGTACAACCTCAAGCTCCTTTCCGTTCTTTCCGGCAAGGCGGCCATAACGCTTGAAAACCTGCACATGCACTCCACGCTCCAGTGTTTTTACCTGGAAATGGTGGAGACGCTCACCCGCGTCATAGACGCAAAGGATTCCTATACCCATGACCACGCCGGCCGCGCCCGCAAGAAGGCGCGCTCGATAGCCGACTCGCTGGCCCTGCCGGAACAGGCCGCGCTCCACGTGGAATACGCCGCCCTGCTGCACGACATAGGCAAAATCGGCATAAGCGAAAACATCCTGCTCAAGCCGGGCCGCCTCAGCGACAGCGAATATCTTGATATAAAGCGGCATCCCAGAATCGGCTACGAAATACTCTCCCCTGTCGCCTTCCTTAATCAGGTGGCGCGCATGGTGCTGTACCATCAGGAATGGTACAACGGCGGCGGTTATCCCGAAGGTCTCAGCGGTGACGCCATACCGCTAGGCTCGCGCATAGTTTCCGTGATAGACGCGTGGGATGCCATGGTCTCGGACAGGCCTTACCGCAAAGCCATGTCGCGCGAGTCCGCCGTGGCTGAACTCAAGCGCGGCGCCGGCCTCCAGTTCGACCCCAAGATAGTGGCCGCTTTCCTCCGCCTTGAAGAGCAGGGCTGGAGCGCCTGAGCGCCGCCGTGCTGCACATAGTCCCCACCCCGCTTGGCAATCTTGACGACCTTTCCCCGCGCGCCGTCGCCGCGCTGAAGGAGTCGCGCGTCATTTTCTGCGAAGACACCCGCCGCACCGCCCGGCTGTGCGCCCATTTCGGCATAACCGCGCGTCTTGAACGCTACAACGAGCATGACGAGAAATCCGTTTCCCGGGCGATGGAACGCCTGCGCGCCGGGGACGTCTGCTCCGTGGTTTCCGATGGCGGCACGCCCTGCGTGTCCGATCCCGGCTGGAAGCTTGTCGCGCAGGCGCGGGGCGAAGGGGTTGCCGTTGACAGCATACCCGGCCCCTGCGCCGCCATAACCGCTTTCGCCGCCTCCGGCATGCCGGTGGGCGGGTTCGTTTTCCTGGGCTTCCTGCCGCGCAAGCCGTCCAAGATAGAGCAGTCCATTTCGGCCGCCTTCACATTGGGCAAGCCGGTCATAATTTATGAGTCGCCCTACAGGCTGCTTAAGTTCCTCCGCTTCGCGGCGGAGAAGTTCGGCGCGGGCCTGGATGTCTTCGTCGCGCGGGAGCTTACCAAGCTGCACGAGGAATGCTTCCGCGGCACTCTTGAGGGGGCGCTGGCCCATTTCGGCAAGAGGGACAGGATACTGGGGGAAGTGTGCGTCATACTGCTGCCGCCTAAGGCGGACGGGGATGAGGCGCGCGAAGAGGAAGAGGTTCCCGGAGAGGGACATGACAGCGAAGATTATTGACATAGGCAAGGCTTCGGCGGAGGAGATGCGCTCAGCCGCGCTGGCGGTAAGGGACGGCGCGGTGGCCGCCCTGCCTACGGACACGGTGTACGGGCTTGTCACCGGAGCTTTTTCACCGGACAGCGTGAAGCGCATTTACGCCCTGAAGCGACGGCCGGCGGACAAGCCGCTGCCTCTGTTCGCCCCCTCGCTCGCGCAGGCGCGGGAGCTGGCGCAGTGGTCTTCCCGCTCCCTGTCGCTAGCCAGGGCTTTCTGGCCGGGGGCGCTCACCATCATACTGCCGCCTTCGGAAAAGGGGCGTCCGCTGACGCTTGGCGCGCCTGGCATAGGCCTGCGCGTTCCCGCGCACGAATTCCTGCTTGGTTTCCTCCGGCACAGCGGCGTGCTGTGCCAGACTTCGGCCAATCTTTCCGGTCAGGGTTCGGTAATAAGGGAGGACGCGGTGCTGCGTGATTTTTCCGGCACGGCGGATTACATCTTTACGGGCGGGACCGTCGGGGGCAAGGAAAGTTCCGTTGTGGATATGCTGGAGGACGAGCCTAAAATGCTGCGGAACGGGGCCGTTCCTTCCGAGCTTATCATAAGGGCCTGCGGGGTCATCTGACACCGTCCGGGGCTTGTTCTGGGTGATTGAACGGCGGGGGTAAAATGAATATACTTTTTGCGTGCGCGGGCAATACCTGCCGCAGCGTCATGGCCCAGCATCTGCTGGCCGAAAAGCTGCGCCTTTCCGGCAAGGCCGGTCAGGAGGTCCGCTCCTGCGGGCTGCTGGTGGAGCCACTGGGGCTCGTGCACGAGCATACGGTGGCGGTGCTGAGGGAGCGCGGCCTGGACGTGACAGGCCATGTGCCTTCGCCCGCGGAGGCCCACGCGGAGTGGGCCGACCTCGTCCTGCTCATGACGCAGAGGCAGAAGCTGCAGTGGCTGGAGCGCTTCCCCTACTGCACGGGCAGGGTGTTCACGCTGGGGGAATTCGCCCGCCTGCCCGGCGACATAAAAGACCCGTGGGGCGGTTCTCTGGAAGATTACCGCGCCGCCGCGGACATGATAGAACGGGCCCTTGATTTGATTTTGCCCAAGATTGACTGACCTAAAAAAGGAGAATGTATGTACGATACGCTCAAAAAGACCGATCCCGCCGTTTACGACGCGGTTAGGGGCGAAGTGCTTCGCCAGCAGGAAAAGCTCGAACTCATAGCTTCGGAAAACTATACCTCCGTTTCCGTGATGGAAGCGCAGGGCTCTGTGCTCACCAACAAATACGCGGAAGGCTATCCCGGCCGCCGCTACTACGGCGGCTGCGAATGCGTCGACGTGGTGGAACGCCTCGCGATAGAGCGCGCCAAACAGCTTTTCTCGGCCGAGCACGCCAACGTGCAGCCCCATTCCGGCACCACCGCCAACATCACGGCCTATCTTTCCCTCATCAAGCCGGGCGACACCGTCCTCGGCCTCAACCTGTCCCACGGCGGCCACCTGTCCCACGGCCACCCGCTCAATTTCTCGGGCCGCTACTTCAAGATAGTGGCCATGAACGTCAGCAAGGACACCGAGACAATAGACTACGAAGAGGCCGAAAAGCTCGTCGCCGAGCACCGCCCCAGGCTCATCATGGCCGGCGCCTCCAACTATTCCCGCGTGTTCGACTGGGCCCGCTTCAAGAGAATGGCCGATTCCGTAGGCGCTTTCCTCGCCTGCGACGTGGCGCACTACGCCGGCCTCATAGCCGCCGGCATCTATCCCTCCCCGGTGGAGCACGCCGACATAGTGACCACCACCACGCACAAGACCCTGCGCGGACCCCGCGGCGGCCTCATTCTTTCCAAGGAACGCCACGCCAAGGACGTCGACCGGACCAATTTCCCCGGCAACCAGGGCGGCCCGCTCATGCACGCCATCGCCGCGAAGGCCGTCTGCTTCGGCGAGGCCCTCAAGCCCGAGTTCAAGGCCTACCAGCAGCAGGTGCTGGCCAACTCCCGCAAGCTCGCCAAGGAAATGGAGAACCGGGGCTACCGCATCGTCGCCGGCGGCACCGACTGCCACCTCTGTTCCGTCGACCTGCGCAGCAAGAACCTGACCGGCAAGGAAGCCGAGAAGGCGCTCGACAAGGCCGGCATAACGGTCAACAAGAACACCATTCCCTACGACCCCCAGCCTCCGATGGTCACCAGCGGCATCCGCATAGGCACGCCCGCCGTGACCTCCCGCGGCATGAAGGAGGCCGACATGGGCCAGATAGCCGAGTTCATCAACGACGCGCTCATGCACAAGGACGACGAGGCTTACCTCAAGTCCATCGCGGAGAAAGTGACCAAGTTCTGCTCCCGCTACCCGATATATCCGGGTTTCGAGAAATAAGGAGCGCGGTTAATGGCTAACAACCCGACCGCGCGCATAGGCATAATAGGCGGAAGCGGCCTGTACCAGATAGAGGGCCTCAGAAACGTGGCGGAGGTGAAGCCCGCCACGCCCTGGGGCGACCCGTCCGACGCCATAGTGACGGGCGAGCTTTCCGGCGTGCCGGTGGCGTTCCTGCCCCGGCACGGCAGGGGGCACCGCTTCCTCCCGTCCGAGATACCGCAGCGGGCCAACATGTACGCGCTCAAGTCCATAGGCGTGCGCGCCGTAATAAGCGTCAGCGCCGTGGGTTCGCTCAGGCAGGAACTCGCGCCGCGCCATTTCGTGGTGCCGAATCAGATAGTGGACGAGACCAAGGGCCGCCCCTATTCCTTCTTCGGGGAAGGCGTCGTCGGGCATGT
>CAYPTM010000163.1:0-5985 GCA_964413345.1 uncultured Elusimicrobiales bacterium | reverse complement strand
CGCCGTGGCCGGGGGCTATGTGCACTATGCCGCTGCCGGTGTCCATGGCGACGAAATCCGCGTAGATGATGCCGTTGAGCTTCCCTTCGAATATGGGATGCCGGTACTGGAGGCCCACAAGCTTCTCGCCCGGAACGGAACCGAGCTTTTCACAGTCCAGAGAGGTGTCTGTCAGGAAGGAATCCGCCAGCTTGTCAGCGACGACGTAATGCTCGCCGGTCTTGCGGTCCTTGAGCAGGCGGTAGGTTTCATCCTTGGCCACGGCTGCAGCCATGTTGGATGGCAGCGTCCACGGAGTGGTGGTCCAGATGACTATGGACATCTTCCCGGCCGCGGCGGAGCCGAAGAGGTCCTGCGGCTTCGAGGCAAGCTCGAAGCGGACGTATATGGACGGGGACTTATGGTCGTGGTATTCCACTTCCGCGTCGGCCAGGGCCGTTTCGCAGGACGGGCACCAGTAAATGGTCTTCTTTCCCTTGAATATGTAGCCCCTGCGGACAAGGTCGTGGAAGGCCTTTACGATTGTCCCCTCGTACTGCGGCGTCATGGTCACATAGGGGTCGTCCCAATCGCAGATTATGCCGAGGCGCTTCATGCCCTCGCGCTGTATATTGACGAAATTGCGGGCGAACTCGCGCGCTTTCTTGCGGAAGCCGGGGACGTCCTCGATGTGGCGCTTTTCCAGCTTCAGCTCCTTAAGAAGGGCGTGTTCGATGGGCAGGCCGTGGCAATCCCAGCCCGGGGTGTAGGGGGTCCAGAAGCCGGACATGGCGCGCGACTTGACCACGATATCCTTCAGAACCTTGTTAAGCACATGGCCCACGTGAATCTGGCCGTTGGCGTAAGGAGGCCCGTCGTGAAGAATGTAGGGCGTGCAGCCGGAGCGTTTCTCCAGCATTTTTTCATAAAGCCGGATTTTGTTCCAGTGATCCAGCATCAGCGGTTCGCGCTTGGGCAGATCTCCCCTCATGGGAAAGCCCGTTTTGGGGAGCAGCACAGTCTTGGAGTAGTCCACTTCCTGGGAGTTGTTCATAAAGCCCCTGTATATATTAATATAAATCGAAAAAGAGCGGCCGGAACGCCAAAGGCGGAAAGGGCCGCAATCACCAATACAAATTATAGCAATTATTGACGTCCGAACGCGGTGAAAAGACTGAGGCGGCGCCCCGGGAGAATCCCCAGCGCGCCGCCTCGTTAGAAACGGTAAAAGGTCAGTTCGCCCCGGCGGCCGCCGGTTCCTTCACCAGATAGCGGCGGACAAGCTCCAGGTCGGCCTGATAGGCCGGGCTTTTGAGCTGAAGCTCGTGCAGCGCGTCGCCGAGCAGCTTCCCTGCGTCGGTGTCGGTCGGATGGTGCACGCCGCCGAGCACGCGGTCCAGCGCTATGACGTCCGCCCGGGATATATAATCGGCTTTTTTGGCGGGAACCAGGTCTGCAAGCACCAGCGCGAAGACACGGGCGAGAGTGGTATGCCCGCTTGGATAGGCGTAGCCGTCCTCAAGCGGCAGGCAGGGCTTGAGAGTCGTGTCCCTCAGAAAGGGACGAAGACGGACGTTTTTCTTCTTGAAAGTATAGGTGGAAAACCCCACATCCACGCGCACCCTCTTGAAAAAGGCGGCAACCTCTTCCGGCAGGGGTTTCGGGAAGGGGCTCATCTCCCCGAAAAAAGTGTCATAGCCGGAAGCCGCTTCCTTTATGGCGCGGGAGCATTCGGCTTCGGTGCGCTTGTCCTGCCACTGGTGCATGATGGCGAAATCCCGCTTGTCCTCCGGCGAACCGTCGGCCGGAGCCGGCGGCAGGGAAATGGCCGCCACGGCCATCGTGTCGACGTAGACCGCCGTGGTGGGCGGAACATAGGGCTTGACCTCTTTCGCGAAGCAGGAAGAGGACATGCCGGAAAGGAAAAGCACAGCGGACAGCAGCAAGGCCGTTCTGTATTTATTCATACGCAGATTGTAGCATTACGCGGGTGAGGCGGGATTGAGCGATTGACGGATTTGCCGGGAGTGGGACTCGAACCCACACGCCTTTTTGAGGCACCGGTTTTTGAGACCGGCCTGTCTACCAGTTTCAGCATCCCGGCGTGTCCGTCGTATGTGTAATATTACCAAAAATGCGGGCTGCTTAAAAACGCGGCTCAGCGGCCTGCGCCGGCGGCTGGTTTGGCCTGAGCCTTGCCGGCAGCAGCCACTTCGGGTGCATAGCCGGCGGCGGGGAAATCTTTCGGCATGCGCGGCGGGACCGGCCCTTTCAGAAGGGCGGGGTCCAGAGGCCGGTCGCTTTTCGCCGCCGCGGAGGCCGCCTGTTCAAGGCCCAGCAGGGTATCCACGCGGACGCACGAAAGCCCTTTCTTCTTGGCGGCCTTCAGCAGTTCTTCCGTCACCCAGATGGTCTTGTCCCTGTGGAGCTTGCCTCCGTCGTGCAGGAGCATTATCGCGCCGGGGCGGAGCGAGGCCGCGTACCCCTTGAGCATCTCTTCTTTAGAGCGTTTCAGGAACCAGTCCTCGCCATGATCCCAGTTGATCACCACGAACTGATGCTTTTTGGCGGCTTCAAGCATATATGGCCAGTGCATCCCATACGGAAAGCGCATGAAATGAGGACGGGGCGCGCCCGCGTTCTGTATGAACGCGGCGGTCTTTGGCAGCTCCCACTCTAGGCGGAAAAGCTGCTTCTGGTCCACGGCTTTCTTGAACAGGAAATGGCTGTAAGTATGCGAACCGGCCAGATGTCCGCCCTGCACGATTTTCCTGGCTAGGTCCGGATACTGCACGACCGAAGACCCCAGCATGAAGAAAGTGGCCTTGGCCCCGTATTTGTCCAGGACGGCGAGGATCTCCCCCGTGCTTGCGCCGGGGCCGTCGTCGTAGGTAAGGGCGAAATAAGGCTTGTCGGAATGTCCGGTGGCGAAGAACTTCCCGTAAGGGAGTTCCTCGGCAGAGGAGGCTAGAGTAAGCGCTGCGAGAAGGGAAACGGCCGCGAGAAGTTTACATTTCATATTTTTTCAGGTTGCTTACGCCCATGCGCCAGGGAATCACCGTCGCGGCGATATTCAGCAGCAGAAGAGCGGCCACCGCCGCTATCACCATTTCGGAGCTCCACTGGGTCCCCCAGGATTTCTGGTGGAAATGCGCCCGGACGAAGTAGGATTCGACGGCCATGGTCACCGCTATGTAGCCCATGCACATGGCCATGTAGATGAAACCGCCGGCGGAACTTTCTATCTGGTGGATGTTCTCGACGTTGAACTTCGGGAACACGGCCCCCATGCCTATGCCCATTATGCAGCAGACCAGGGAGCACATTATTATGGTTCCGACCGACAGCACGGAAATGAAAAAATCCGCCTGGAGCAGGTAATTGGAGCAGGTCACCAGTATGACGCCTATAAGAACGGACGGCAGCGCCAGCAGAAGGACCTTTTCGAGCATGATGCGCTCCACCCCCATGGGCGCGGAACGGACCACCCAGAAAGACTTCCCCTCCAGGCTGACGGCGGGGAAAGTGAAGCGCAGGCCGACGGAAGCGACCACGAAACCGGCCACGCAAAGATTAAGGAAGGAAATAAGGCTCTTCAGGTCGGCGCTTTCCACCGGCAGCTGCCTTATGCTGAAAAGATAGACGAGGATGATGGCGACTATCAGGGCGAACTGGGACCAGTAGCGCACGTCGCGCGAGAAAAGCTTCCGGTCCTTCCAGAGTAGCGTCCACTCCATCCGGTCCACCCAGCCCCTGGCCACCAGCCTGCGCTCAAGCGGGACGGAAACGGCGGAGGCGGAACCCCTGCGTCGGCCTTCCTGCGCGCCGGAAAACCCTTTCATGTAAACCCATTTGGAAAAGAAAGTCAGCAGGCCGTACAAAACGACCACGGAACCCAGCAGCAGTCCGGCCTGCGAGGCAAATTCCCCGTAACGGCCATAGCGGAAGGCCTGCATGCCCCCGACCAGCCACCACGAGGGAAGATAGGGGGCAGTCGGAGCCTGAAGATACTGCAGGTAGTTGGCCACCAGCGATATGGTGTCCGGCCGGACCAGCTTTTCCGGCTGGGAGAAGCGTATCATCACATAGACGAAAGTCAGGGCCAGCGAGGACATTATCCACACCAGGTCCCGCGTGCGCGACGTGGGGAAAAAATACATCAGCAGCATGCTGAGCGCCACGCCGAAAGCCGCGCCCAGCATCACATAGGGCACCAGCAGTATGAGGAAATAAAGGTAGAAGAAGAAACCGCAGTCCATCACCCGCCCCAACGCGAATATGAACGGGACCATCACAAGAGCCAGCGTCCAGGACGAATAAAGCGCGGCCTCCACGGTCTTATCCAGAAAAAGAGTGCGGATGGACACCGGCGAGGAGAACAGGAATTTCAGGTCGAACGAATAGTAGAGCGTCGTCATGGCGGCTATAAGGCCGGAGACGGCCACCATGGAAAACATCATGAGGAACGCCATCGACGTTAGCTTCCACGGCAGAAGGGGCCCTATTATCTGCACGGTGGAGAGATACTTCATCACCCGGTAAAACCAGAAGTGCAGGCCCACCAGTATGGCCACGCCGGCCATAGAGAAGGCGAAGGTCACGAAAAACTCCCACAGCTTCATGCTGACGAGGGAGTTCACCGCGGTGCCAAGCCTGCGCCGCTGCAAGATGATAAAACTGGAGATGGATGACTGCATATGGGGCCGCGTCTATATCATCGCGGCGTATTCCTTGCCTTCGGTGAGCGTCAGGAAAATGTCCTCGAGATTGATGCGGTTGCCCTGGGAATCGGTGATTCCGCTCCCGGCACGCGCGCGCAGCTCCTCCACCGTGCCGAGCTCGCGCAGGCGGCCTTCGTACATTATGCCTATGCGGTCGCAGAGCTTTTCCGCCAGCTCAAGCGTGTGCGTGCACATGAATATGGTGACGCCGCTGGCGGCCAGCTGGCGGATGATGTCCCGCACGAGGCGCGCGCTCTTGGGGTCGAGGCCGACCATGGGTTCGTCCAGCAGCACGACTTTCGGCTCCCGCAGCAGCACGCTGGCAAGCACCAGCTTCTGGCGCATACCGTGGGAGTAGGACTCAAGCAGCTCGTCCTTCCACCGGTCCATGTCGAACATGCCGAGAAGCTTCGGAATGCGCTCCTCCTGCTTGCCTACGGGCACGGAGTACAGGTCGCCTATGAAATACATGAATTCCGAACCGGTAAGCTTCGGATAGACAAACGGCTCGTCCGGCACAAGCGCCATTATGCGCTTAGCTTCCTCCGGCTGGAGGACTATGTCCAGGCCGTCTATCTCCGCCTTGCCGGAAGTGGGGTACATCAGCCCGGAAAGTATCTTGACCGTGGTGGTCTTGCCCGCGCCGTTGGGGCCGAGGAAACCGAATATCTCCCCGGATTTTATCTCCAGGTTGAGATTGTCGACGGCGGCGAGCTCGCCGAAGCGCTTGGAAAGGCCCTCGATTCTTATCATGAAACCTTGAGCAGGCCGGTGAATTCCCGGAAGCGCCGGCGCAGTTCCGCGCCGGAAAGCGAGCAGAGCCGCTTGACGCTGAAGCTCTCGACATTGAAAGAGGCGATGACCGTTCCGTAAAACATGGCCTTCGTAAGCTCCGGGAGAGTGTCCCAGCGGCGGGCCGCCGCGAGGCTGCCCATGAAGCCGCCGCCGAACGAGTCCCCGGCGCCGGTCGGGTCCTTGACGTCCTCTACGGCGCAGGCGGGAACCGGCACTATGCTGTCCTTGAAGAAAAGCATGGCGCCGCAGTCGCCCTTCTTCACCACGAGAGCGCGGGGGCCCATTTTCATGGCCTTGCGGCCGGCCTTGATGATATTGTATTCGCCGGTAAGCTGGCGTATCTCCTCTTCGTTGATGAAGAATATGTCCACGTGTTTCAGCAGCCGGAGAAGGGACGCCTTTTTTCCGCTTATCCAGAAATTCATGGTGTCGCAGGCGACCAGCTTGGGGGCGCGCATCTGCGACAGGACGGAAAGCTGGAGGTCCGGGT
>CAYPTM010000162.1:0-5987 GCA_964413345.1 uncultured Elusimicrobiales bacterium | reverse complement strand
CCCTGTCGATTTTTTCCAGTTCCTTTATTCTAGTGGCTATGGGCTTGAGGTAGGCGTGGCGTTTGGTGGCTTCGCCCATTTTGTCGGGCGCTATTTCGCCCTTTGAAAGTTTGGCTTCCAGCTCTTCCAGCTCTGTGCAATATTTGCTTGTGTCCATAAATGAGTCCCCTGTTTTTCAGTATGGTTGAAAAAACAAAACAGACCCCGCCCTCGGCGGGGTCTGTTCAAAGGAACGTCGCGTCTAGGACTTCTTCTCTGCCTTGGGGGCCGCGGCCTTGGCTGCCTTGGGGGCGGCCGCTGCTGCGGGAGCTCCCGCCTTGGCCGGCTTCTTCAGGTCTTTCTGCGGAAGAGGCTTGGCGTTCGCGGCGCGGATGGCGGTGGTAAGGATTTTGCTCTTGGCCTTGACCGTGGTGGTCTTGGTGACGGTGGCCTTTTTCTGCTTCTGCTCCACGGTCTTCCCTTCGGTGGAGGCGAAGCGCTTGGTGAACTTCTCCACGCGGCCGGCGGTGTCAAGCATCTTCTGCTTGCCGGTGAAAAGCGGGTGGCAGGCGGAGCAGATGTCCAGCTTGATTACGGGCTGGGTCGAGCGGGTGGTAAAAGTGTTGCCGCATGCACAGGAAACCTGCGCAAGAACGTATCTGGGGTGTATTCCTTCTTTCATGTTTGCTTCCTCGTCTGTTTGCTGCTTGTTTTAATTATTGTACCAAAAAAACGGCTGTGTTTCATCGCCTGCCTATTTTATAGGCGGGATTTACGGGTCTGCCGCGCGCGTCGCGTATCTCGAAATGGAGGTGCGGGCCGGTGGTCCAGCCGGTGGTGCCGACGTTTCCTATCTGTGTCTTGCCCTTTTCCACGTTCTGCCCGACCGAGACGCTTATTTTCGAAAGATGCCCGTAGCGGGTTTCCATGCCGTCCTTGTGCCGGACTTCCACCATGTAGCCGTAACCTTCGGCCCAGCCCGCATAGGTCACCTCTCCTGAGCGGGACGGGAAAACCTTGGTACCGTAGGGCTTTGGTATGTCCCAGCCGTTGTGGTGGGCCCGCTTGTGCTGCACGGGATGATAGCGGTAGCCGAAGCCGGAGCTTATCCGTATGCCCTGGCCGGGGAAGGGGGAATTGTATCCGTCAAAGCTGATGTAAACCCCGGGGAGGATAATCCTGTCGCCCTTGTCGAAAGAGTATGACGCCAGCAACGCGTAGGCCGGCAGCCTGTTGGCCCTGACGACATTTTCCTTCAGGGCCTTGTGTTCCGCAGGCGCGGGCTTGAAGCGGCGCACTATCGCGTCAAGCGTTTCGCCCTTGACCGTCACTTCGTAAAGCAGGCCGCGCTTGTTGTGAACTCGTATGTAGGCTCCGCTGCGGAGAACGACGAATTCATTGCGGTTGGTGCTTTGAAGGGATTTGAGATCTGTGGAAAAGGTTTCGGTGAGCGTGCGGGGGGTGTCGGTCTTCGATATCTTGTGCCGGGAGTGGACCAGAATGTTGAGAGTCTGGAAGGCCTCCCTGCGCGGTTCCGCCGGCCCCGCCGGGGTGAGCACCGAGAACTGCGCCCAGCGCGCCGTGCCCGGCGCCGCCGGAACGGCCTGTGCTCCCGCGTTGGTTGCCAATAGAACACCAGTCAACAGCAATGAATGCATTCGGCGCGCAAACCACCTAGTATAAGCAATAAAACAACAATAATTGATTATAGCTGAAGTGCGATTGTCCTGGCAAGGGAATTAACCAAATTTTCTGCGTGGGCGGCTAAATACAAACAGCTTCATTTCTTTACATCCGCCGCCTGTGCAATATGCTAAAGTATTTGACGCCGTGACAGGCAATATATGACCTCAGATTTTTCCCCCGCATCCTGCATTCGCGTTACGGCCCTTTCCTCCGGGCAGTCCGTTCCGGCCGCTCGTTTTCGAATAAGGCAGATTCTTCCCGTTCTGTCCAGGCATGGAATTTCCGTGCGCGAATTTTGTCCCCGCCCGGGCAGTTATGATCCTCCTCCCGCGATGCTGTCCGGGACCGGAATATGGCCGTGCGTCAAGATTGCGGCGCATCTGCCGGGTATTTTCCATTCCCGCCATGGAGGGCTGACCTGGCTGCAGCGAACTTTTCTTTCCGACCGGGTCACGCTTGAAAACTGGTGCGGAAAACCGGTTCTTTTTGATGTGGATGACGCAATATGGCTTTCAATTCGTTCCCATAACTCTTTTGAAAAGTTTGTTTCCGGTTGTGCCGGAATCGCAGTGGGAAATGAATACCTGAAGGAGTATTTCATCCGCCATAATCCAAACGTATGGGTTGTGCCCACAGCGGTGGATACGGACCGCTGGTCGATGGCTTTGGACACGGGGCGTCCCCAGGGCCGCTTTACCGTAGGGTGGAGCGGGACTGCGGGAGCTTTCGGTGAACTCTATTCGGTGGAGAGACCTCTTGGAGCTTTCTTGAGGAAGCATCCTGAAGCCCGCCTGTTGGTAATGGCGGAACGTCCTCCCTGTTTCCAGACGCTTCCCCCGGCACAGGTTGAATTCCGGGAGTGGTCCGCCGGAAAAGAACTGGAAACCTTCAGCACTTTCGATGTCGGCATAATGCCTCTGCCGGACAATGATTGGACTCGAGGCAAGTGTTCTTACAAGATGCTGCTCTATATGTCCTGCGGGCTGCAAGTTATCGCCTCTCCTGTAGGCATGAACGCCTCAGTGCTGGCAGAATCCGGAGCTGGCATGGCCGCATCCTCCGATGAGGAATGGCTCTCCTGCCTGGAGGAGCGTTTTTCAGCATGGCGCATGGGTGCGGGCCGGAACGCCATGGGGCGGGATTATGTTATCGCCCATTTCGGTCTGGAGAAGGTTTCCCTGCTGTTGGTGGATGTCTTCCGTAAGCTTCATTCCCGTCATTCCTGATTAGCAGGCCAGAACGGCAATTTAAGTATAATAACAGAGTGCTGCGGCGGTCAGCGCCGTGCGTCATGTTTATATCCATTTTTCAGGCCGGAGACAGATGATGATGGCAATTACCAGGCGTATAGTGCACGCATACCGTAGATTGAGATCCGTGGCATATTACAGGCTGTCGCAAATGACCGGGCATCTGCCCCCCGTGCGCGCGATAACATGGGAGATTACAGACGCCTGCAATTCCCGCTGCCGTCTCTGCAATATATGGAAACACGGCAAGAGTCCGGATGTGCTGACGCTGGAAGAAATCAAAAAGGTTTTCAGCGACCCCCTGTTCCGCGATCTGGAACGTGTCTTGATAACCGGCGGTGAAGCCGTTCTCCGTGATGACATGCTAGACATCCTTCTTTTCATCCATGAGAAGCTGCCGAAAGTGAAAAGGCCGACGCTCAGCACCAACGCGCTCGCGCCGGACCGTGTCCTTTCCGTGGTCAAGGGCGCGCTGGAAGCCGGCATGGATATCGACCTCGGCATCTCTCTCGACGGCGTAGGCGAACATCACGACATGGTCCGCGGTGTGCCTGGCAACTTCCAGAAAGTGGATTATCTGCTGGACAATCTTCTCGCTCTCAAGAAGGATTATGGGGAACGCCTTACTTTCACGGTGGGCCAGACCTTGCATCCCATGACTTTGCCTTATGTCGATGAAGCCATGGCATACGCAAGGAAAAAAGGCGTGCACCATTTCCTGCAGCTTTACGACGAGGCCCCTTATTACCATAATGAGGGAGGAACCAAGCTTTCGGAGGAAGATATTCAACAGCTCATGGCTGCGGTCCGCAAGGACAGGCCGTCTTTCCATAATGAGATGCTTCTTCGCATACTCCGGGACAAAATCATTAAGTTCGACTGCTTCACAATGCGCACTTTTTTCATACTTCGCTGCAACGGCGATGTTATGCCCTGTCTCCGGCTGTGTGACCGCAAGATAGGCAACGTCAGGACTGAAAGCCCGTCCGCCATCTGGCGCGGCGCGGCGGCGGCCGCCGTGCGGGAAGAGATACGCAACTGCAAAGGGTGCGGCAACACCTGGGCTACCGACTGGAGCTGCGAAGCGAACTACCTTCCTTTCGCCGGCATGCTTAAGGCAGCCGAAGAAAAGCAGCGCCTTCTGAAATGAAAATCACGTTCATTCTGCCGGGAGTGTTCATATCCGGCGGAGTGCGCGCGGTTTTTGAATGCGCGAACGGGCTTAAGGCAAGAGGACATGAAGTGAACGTGGTTTTCCCGGCCGCCCGTCTATACAGCGCCTCCCGCTGTTCCTTTCATTACGTCTGTTACCGCTTTCTTGTGATGTGCCGGGAACTTTTACGGCCCGTGGCGGTGGACTGGTTTCCGCTTAAGACAGGGCTTGTCCGGGTGCCCGCCCTTATCCCCGCTGCAGTTCCCCTGTTTTCCTCCCGTATCCCGGAAGCCGATGTCGTAGTCGCAACCTCCTGGGAAACAGCCGAAGCCGTGCTGCGGCTTGCGCCCTCAAAAGGCAGAAAGGCTTATTTCGTTCAGCATTACGAGGTGATGGAATTGTGGAGCGACCGGGCCAGCTGGGACTCGGCCATGGCCATTTCTTCCGATATGGACAAAGTGTTTTTTTCCATGGCTTCCGTTTCTCCTGCCGATGCCGCGCTGCGGCGCTACAAAACGAGGGTGGACTCTACATATTCCGCGCCGCTTGCCAAGTTCACTACCTCTACCATGCTCGAGGATTTCATCACGGGTAAATTCGGGCAGCGCTGTTTCGGAAAAGTCCCGATTGGCAATGAGGCTTCAGTTTTCTACCCTGAAGGGGGAAAAGCCCGTTCCAACGAACTGTTAGTCCCGATGCGTGGCTACTGGAAGGGTTCCGCCGACATACTGCGGATGCTTGACATACTGAGAAGCAGACGTTCCGATTTCCATGCGGTCATGTTCGGTCCGGAAGAATGCCGGAACGATGTGCCTGCCTGGGCTGAGTTCCATTCCGGCGTAAGCGATGACGACCTGCGCAGGCTTTACAGCAGGGCTGATGTATTCGTGTCTCCGTCCTGGGTGGAAGGGTGGGGGTCTCCCCTGATGGAGGCCATGTCCTGCGGAACTGCTTGTGTGGGCACGACTGCCGGCGCGGCCAGGGATTATGCTGAAGACGGGAAAACCGCTCTTCTTGTCCCGCCAAGGAATCCGGAAGCCCTGGCCTCCGCCGTGGAAAGGCTTTTTGACGATGCGGCTTTGCGCGACAGGCTCGCCTCGGCCGGACAGGAGTCCATACGGGCTTACACCTGGGAACGCGCTGTGGATGCTCTCGAGGGCATATTGGAACGCATATGTTCCATCGAGGGGAAGGACTGACGCATGGAACTGCATTTTGAAGATGTCGACAGATGCGCTGTCTGCGGCGGCTCCGGCGTCACGCTTTTTGGCGATGTGCGGGATTTCATGTGCGGCCATCCGGGGGCGTTCAGCATAAAGGAATGCGGGGAATGTGGTTTTTGCTGGATTACTCCGCGTCCCGGCAGAAATAGCATCGGCGAGTATTACAAGACTTGTGTTACGCATCAGCCTCTGGCCAAAACTGGCGATGCGGTTGAAGTGGGGGCAGCTCGCCCGTTTTCCGGATTTCGGGACGCTCTTCGCAACGCGGTGTTTTGCGGGTATTACGGCTACGGCAATCACGGCTGCACTCCGCTTTGCCGGGCTGGGAAACTGTTGGGCATGCTTCCTTTTTTGCGAGCGCGTGCCGTAGGCGATATGCGCGAACTTCTTCCTCGCAACAGGCCGGGCGGTGCGATTATGGACATAGGCTGCGGGAGGGGGGACTTGCTGGCGCGTTTCAGTGAGCTCGGCTGGAGAGTGTGCGGGCTTGAACCGGACCCCGTGCCCGCGGGCATAGCTTCAGGGCGCGGCATACGGGTATTTAACGCGCCGGTGGAGGAAGCGGTTCTGCCGGAAGGGGAGTTCGACCAGGTAATGCTCAATCACGCAATCGAGCATATTTGCGATCCGGTCCTTGCGTTCAAAAAATGCTTTGCGTGTCTTAAACCGGGAGGCAGGCTGGTGCTTTATACTCCC
>CAYPTM010000161.1:0-5998 GCA_964413345.1 uncultured Elusimicrobiales bacterium | reverse complement strand
TTAGCGGCGGGTTCATTCACCCCCAAACACGACCTTCAGGCTTTCGCTCCTGAAGTTGTTTGGCTAAAATAGTATAGACCTATCCGTCCGATTTGGCAATGGGCTAAAAAGGTTAGCCGAATTGTAATACATATGAATCTCAACGAGTTTTGGGATATCACGCCCCAAAAAGTGGCTGACCTGAAGGCCCGCATAGCCCTTTTGGCGGTCAACCTTGCCGTCATAGAGGAACAGTTCGTAAAAGGCGGCGGCAAGGGCGGACAGAAGATAAACAAGACCAGCAACTGCGTCGTGCTGAAATATCCTCCGCTGGGTATAGTGGTGCGCTGCCAGAGGGAGAGAAGGCGTTCCATAAACCGTTTTCTTGCCCTGCGCGAGCTGGTGGACAGGATAGAGATGCAGGTTTCCCCGGAAACTTCGGAGCGGATGAAGGAAATGGAGCGCATTCGTAAACGCAAGCGCCGCCATTCCAATGGCCCTTCCGCCGGAAGCCAAACCGGCTTATAGCTTCTTTCCCATCACGTCTTATGAAAACAGCCCCTCCTTTCGGAAGGGCTGTCTTTTTTCCAGATATCGTTTGGCCGGATGCTATTTGGCCTTTACCCCGACTTTGACGTCTCTGAAGCGGGCCGGGCTTGAGGCGTGTGTCATGCGAGCTGTCTGGCCCGGCTGCCCCTTGCCGCAGTTCACCACACCCTGCAGCTTCCAGTATTTGTGGTTGCAGATGGCGTCGCAGGAGTTCCAGAATTCCGGCGTGATGCCCTGGTAGGTCGGGTTCTTCACCATGCCGGTTATCTTCCCGTTTTTCACCAGCCAGCCCATTTCCGAGCCGAACTGGAAGTTGAGGCGCTTCTGGTCTATGCTCCACGATTTGTTGTTGTCCATTATTATGCCGTTCTTTGTGGAGGCGATAAGGTCGTCGTACTCCCAGTCGCCGGGCATCAGGCTGAGGTTGCAGATGCGCGTTATGGGTATGCTGCTGTGCCCGTCCGCGCGGTTGCAGCCGTTGGCCCGCTTGAGCCCTATCACACCGCAGAATTCACGGTTTGTCATGTAGCCGGACAGCATGCCGTTCTTCACTATGTGCCAGCGCTGGGCGCGCACGCCGTCGTCGTCATAGCCGGCTGTGGCTAGGCCGCCGGGCAGCGTGGCGTCGGCCACCAGGTTGACTATGGGCGAGCCGTACCGGAAGCCCTTCTTGTATTTGTCCGTGGTGAGGAAGCTGGAGCCGGCGTATGATTCCTCGTAGCCAAGCACGCGGTCTAGTTCCGACGCGTGCCCTACCGATTCGTGTATCTGGAGAGCGAGCTGGTTGCCGCCTATTATGAGGTCCATCTTGCCTTCAGGGCATTGCGGCGCGGAGAGCAGGGCCACCGCTTCTTCCCTTACACGTTCCGCGTGTTCTTCCATGCGCATCGCCTCTATGAATTCATAGCCTCCCTGCTGCATATTGCGCCCGTTGCCTGCGGGGAAGGAGCGTTCCTGTATCTCCCCGTTTTCCACGGCGTTGCAGATGCAGCCGCCGCCGGTGCAGAGCGTCACCTGTTCGAGGCGCGTCCCCTCCGTGGTGGCCAGATGCTTGCGCACGTGGTCATAGTCCATGTAGGCGATGGAACTCTTTATCCGCTTGTCCTTGCGCAAAATTTTGTCCACGGCAAAGAGCAGGTCCATCTTGGTCTGCAGCGGAACCTGGAAGGGGTCTATGAGAAAAGGCGAAACCCACCTGTCCTGATAGGCCGGTTCCGGCGCAAGGCGGACTGCCTTGTTTTTAAGAAGGGAACTGGCCTTGGCTATCTCAATGGCGAGGCTGGTGACCCGTTCCACTTCACGGGGAGTGAGATCGTTGGAGGAGGCGAAGCCCCACGCGCCGTTGAACAGCACGCGCACGCCGAAGCCCAGCGAATGGGAGACGTCCGCCGCGGCCACCCTGCCGTTCTTGACGCCGAGCCCCTGTTCCTTCTTCTCCACTATGCGGATGTCCCCGTAGTCCACCTTGCGGGATGTCAGAATGTCTATGGCTTTTTCGCAGTAGTCAAACATAAGCTCTCCTAGAACTCCGTGCCGGAGGAAAAATTGAAGTCGCGTATCTTCATGGCCGGCACATACATCTTTCTGCCATGGTCGGACTCCGTGAATTTAAGGTCCGAGGAAAGCTCCTCCACCCTGTTGAGCGCGCCCACCACGCTTTCCGTCATGCGCATGTTCTTGATGGGATAGGCTATCTCCCCGTTTTCTATCCAGAAGGTGCCATTGCGTGTCATGCCAGTTATGTCCACGGTCTGGGGACGCAGCATGTTTATGTAGTGGAGCTGGGTGACGAGTATCCCGCGCTCCGTGCCCTTTATTATTTCCTCAAGGGTGCGCTTCCCGCCGGACATGGACATGTTCATGGGGAAGGGGCTCCAGCCGCTTGGCTGGGGCAGCGCATGGCCGGTGCTTTTCGCGCCTTTGCCGTAATCCCTGGCGCTCAGCCTGTCGTGCAGCAGGTTGGCCGTGACTCCGTCCTCGGAAAGCATTACCTTCTGCCGGGGCATGCCTTCGAAATCAAAGGGCATGCCGGCCATATGGCCGTCCAG
This sequence comes from uncultured Elusimicrobiales bacterium, assembly GCA_964413345.1. Classification (GTDB taxonomy): domain Bacteria; phylum Elusimicrobiota; class Elusimicrobia; order Elusimicrobiales; family Elusimicrobiaceae; genus CAYPTM01. Next base: position 3,422 of record CAYPTM010000161.1, on the reverse strand, counting down.
CGCGTTATCCATGATGCTTATGCCCTTGCCGAAGACCCGCTCGCCTAGCTTGCCGCAGAGAAAGCTTCTCCCTTCCAGATAGGCCCTGGCCGAGAAGCCCATGCTTGTGCATATGATGAAACTTGCCGCCGGGCAGTGTTCCAGTATGACCGTATAGCGTCCCGGTTTTATGGCCCTCGGCTTGCGGGCCATTTCCGCCTTGCGGATGGCCCGTTCGGCCACCTCGCCGAAAGGAATCCCGTCAAATTTATGGGAGGAGCTGAAAGCCACGCCGAAATCTTCTCCGGCCTTTACCGTGGCGTTAAAATCGGCCTCCGTACCTTTGTAGGTCTGGAAAACCCCGTTGGAATTGCCTATGGTGACGCCGTATGACTCGTTTGAAAGAATGCCCGAGGCTTTCAGCCCGCGTTTCTTGCAGGCGTCAGCCAGTTCGCGCACTTTCATGCCCCGCTGGGCCGGCGTTATCTTTGCGGTGGCCGCGTCGAATATACCGGGGGCGGTATTCTGGGTTTTCATCGGGGAGGCCATGGGCAGGAGTTTTTTGTCCGGCGTCTGGGCCTTCATTATTTCAATGGCCTGGTCCACGGCGGCGCATATTTCCTTTTCGCCTGTGTGGTTCAGGCTCGCAAGCCCTATCTTCCCGCCTTCCTGAACCCGTATCCTGATGTTCAGGCTGCGCTCGCTGACATTCTGGGAAATCGTGTTTTCCGCGAAGCGCGTCAGGGCGTTTTCCCCCGATATTATAAGCGCCTCGGCCTGTCTGCCTTTGGCGCGGCTGAGTACTATGTCGCAAATACGCCTGTGCTGTCTTGTCTCGTCCACCGTGGCCTCCTGTATGCTACGCTAAGCACAATATACATTAATTCCTTACTTGTGTCCCCGCTTAAAAGCGGCGTGATTTATGTATCATTGTCTCATGCGGAAAATAGTTTTTGCGGTTCTCATGTTTCTGCCCGGTATACTGTGCGCTCTGGGAGCGGAGGCTTCCGCCATTATTTCGCCGGAAGGCCGGACCATTGCCGCCATCAACATAACCGGCAACCGCACCACCGCGGGGGAGATTCTCCGCCGCATACCGCTCAAAAAAGGGGGCGTCTGGACAGCCTCGGGGGAAGCGGCCTCCCGCCATGAGCTGCACGAAATGCGCATATTCCGCAGCGTGGCCATAAAGTCCGCCTATGACGAGGCCGCCGGAGGAGTGGTCGTGGACATAGAGGCCAGGGACGGCTGGTATCTGGTTCCCCTGCCTTTCTATATCTCCAACGACAGCGGACAGGGCGGCAGCCTCATGGTAGCGGCCGGCAATATCTTCCGCCGGGCCGAAACGCTGCTGCTCTATGGCGCGGTTTCCGGCAGCACGAAGGTGCTGATGTCCGGCGTGATGATAGGCGATTATTTCTTCAGCGCGATAGGCGCGCGCGAGGAATATACTGAAAAACTCTACTCGAACGGCGCTTACAACACCAACAGTTTTTTCGGTTCCGCGAAGGACAACCCCTCTAAATTCGGCTCCCCGTATGATTCCTATACACGCAAGACGGCGCGCCACGTTTTCGGCGTATCGCGCAAATTCGGGGACAGTCATCGTCTGGGTTTCGATTTTCAGCAGCAGAAGGTGGATTACTCCAATCCCAGTCCGACCGCGCCTTCCGAGCCGGGACAGCACAACATAGCCAGCGTGAAATACAGATATCTTTCGAACGTTGACGCCAACACCGGCACTCACACCGCCGGTTCCTTCGGTTCCATATTCGGGCTCGGCCTCTCCGACCTGGAAGAGCAGCTCAAGCCCCTTCCCAGGGTTAAGGTGTCGCAGATCTACGAGTTTCAGTTTTCAAACAGCGGCCGCGCGCTTGGCTCGGATTACGAGTTTTCCGAACTGCATATGGGCTGGACAGGTCTTTGGGAACTGCCGCAACGCCATGTGGCCCAGTTGAAGGCATACGGCATAAAGGGATGGGACAATCCATACAGCCAGCTTATACCCACAGGGCATGCTATAGGAATGCAGGGCACTTATGCTCGCGAATGGCGTGGGGACAAGGCTTTTGGGACATTGGCCTCTTTCGCCTATTTTGCCAGCCGCAGCAAGCTGGGCCTTATGGCGCTGGAGCCTTTCCTTGAAAACGGCTATGTCTGGCGCGGCGACGCCCTTTACAGGCAGACTGGCGTCGGCCTTAACGTCTATTACCGCTTCTGGCGCTTTCCTTTGCCTATAGGGCTTAACTACACCTACAGCCTGGTCGACCGGGACAGCCAGGTTGCCGCCATGGTCGGTTTCTCCTTCGGCAATTAAGATAAAATATAGGCAGCTATGAAAATTACCACGCTTCTGCTCCGCGCGGCTTTGGCCGTGCTGCTTTGCCAGCCCTGTGCCATTCTTATGGCGCAGGGCAGCGAACTTGAGGGCAAGACAATTTCTTCAATAAATGTGATTTCCAAGCGGACAAGCTCCGCTGAAATATTTTCCCGCATACCGCTTAAAAAAGGCGGTGTGTGGACCGCGTCCGCGGAGGCGGAAACGCGCCGCGAACTTCATGACATGGGCGTGTTCCGCAAGCTGGAAGTGAAGAGCCGCTATGATGAGGCGTCCGGGGGCGTTGTCGTGGATATAGACGCGGACGACGGCTGGTACGTGCTGCCTCTTCCCTTGGCCACTTCCGGCAGCAGCGGGGGAGGCTTCAGCCTGATGCTTCTTTCGGGCAATTTCTTCAAACGCGCCGAGACTATATTCCTTCGCGGCAGCGTGGGCAAGGACACGAAGTCCGCCATGGGCGGACTGGCCACAGGAAACTGGTTTTTTTCCCTCTCCGGCGCGAGCATGAGCAGCACGGAAAACATATACCCTGACGGTGCCTATAACGTGTTTGCCGCCTCGCCGGATTCCTCGAAAGTCGGCCAGCCGGTGAACTGGTACACTCGCAAGTCGGAACAGCACAGCCTGTCCGTGTCCCGCAAGCTTAACGACAATCATACCGTGGGAGTCATGTTCGGGCAGTCCAAATACACTTTCAAGGACGCCGCCTCCCCGATACCGGACGAGCCGGGCCGCCACAACACGTTGGGTCTCAATTACACCTATACGCACGAGGGTAACGGCGGCATATCCAAGCAGGGCGGCGGCATGGGTGTGATATTCGGCCTCGGCCTTTCCGATCTGGAAGAGCGCCTTGGCCGCCGCTCAAATACCGGCACTCTTCAGGTGTTGGAGGCCAAGGGCTTCCGCGCAGGGAATTACATCGGTTCCGAATACGACTATTCCGCTCTTCAGCTTTCCTGGCGGGGCGTGTGGGAGTTCCAGCGCCGGGACAAGCTCGCCTTCCGCGTAAGCGGCGTCAAGGGCTGGACGCTTCCCTTCACCCAGCTTGTAGCCACCGGCCAAAACGTTGCCCTGCGCGGGCAGTACCGGCGCGGATGGCGCG
>CAYPTM010000160.1:0-6025 GCA_964413345.1 uncultured Elusimicrobiales bacterium | reverse complement strand
CCGAAATATGCCGGCGACATCTACGCCGTTTTCAAGCCCTACGTGACCCGCGTGAGGCCTGGCCCCGTGGAAAACGAGCTTTCAGAAAAGGGAGAGCTTGAGAAATACCATACCGCCGGCCGGGAAGTGGGCAGCGTCAGCGGACGCCTGCGCCGCGTGGGCAAGTTCGAGATGGAGTCCGCCCGCAGGGCGATAACCATAAATTCCGCCAACAAGCTGGCCATAACGCATATAGACCTGCTGGAGGGGGCGGACACTTCCCGCGGTCTGGATTCCTTCACCGGGGAGGCCAGGCAGTTCCTCTCTGTTCTTGAAGAACTCGGGCGCATCTACCCTTTCCCGAAGCCCGCGCTGGTGTCTTACGGCCCCGGCCTTTTCGACGTGCTGGACATGAGGTGAGAGCATGAAAGTCATAATAGTAGGCGCGGGTTCAGCCGGCCTTGCTGCGGCGTACAAGCTGGCGCGTTCCGGCAAGAACATAGAGATAAAACTTTTCGAGAAGGGGCGGGCCATAGACAAGCGCAAATGTCCCGTGGCGGAAGGCGGGAAATGCGCCGGATGCAAGCCCTGCAACATCGCCGCGGGAGTGGGCGGCGCGGGACTGTTCAGCGATGGAAAGCTTATGTATTCCACCGGCATCGGCACCAATCTGCCGGAGCTGGTGGACCTCCAGAAGACGAGGGAGCTGATAGCCGAGGTAGAAAAGCTGTTCTCCGGCTACGGCATAACGGCGGATGAAAAGCGTCCGCGCGAGGAGCGCGACCTTGAGACCCGCGCCAACCAGTTCGGCATAGAGTACGTCGGCGCGCACCAGAGTCACGTGGGCAGCGACAGGCTGCCCGGGGTCATCGGGGGCATAGTGTCGGACTTCTCTTCCCGCGTGGAGATAATTCACGAGGACGTGCTTGAGGTCGGACAGGGTTTTGTCCGCACCGCTTCAGGCGAATACCGCTGCGATAAGCTGCTCGTCGCCCCGGGCCGGGGCGGCGCACAGTGGATGGAGGGACTGGTCCAGAAGCTCGGCGTGGAATACGATTACAATCCCGTGGACATCGGCGTCCGCGTCGAGGTGCCCGCTTCCATAATGGAATACGTCTGCTCGGTCAACTGGGACTTCAAGGCGCGCATCCGCCTGAAGAATGACGACCTTATCCGCACCTTTTGCACCTGCCCTTACGGGTTTGTCGCGCGCGAGGATTATCCCACCTACAGCCTGGTCAATGGGCATTCAAGAAAACATACCCGAAGCCAGAACACGAACTTCGCCTTCCTGATAAAGAGCAGGCTGACCTCTCCGCTCAAGAACGCCAACACTTACGCGGTCAAGCTGGCCGAGCAGGTCACATTTATCGGCGGTGGAAGGCCCATAGTGCAGCGGCTGGGCGATTTGCGCCTGAACCGCCGCAGTTCCGGTGATCGCATCGGGCGAAGCTATGTCCAGCCCACGTTCAGGGACGCTACTCCGGGCGATATAGGGATGGCGATGGGTTATCGTTTCGTGTCAGGGATAATAGAGGGTCTGGACCGGTTGAATCAGCTCGTGCCGGGCCTCGCGCAGGATCACACGCTTCTTTATGCCCCGGAGATAAAATTCCACGGCATAAGGGTGAAGTCGTCCGGTTATCTGGAAAGCAGCGTGCCGGGTGTTTATTTCGCGGGTGACGCTTCCGGCTTCTCGCGCGGTATAGTAGGCGCGGCGGCGACAGGGTTTCTCGCCGCGGAGGGCATGCTCCGGTCGCTTTGACCTCTGCCGGTAAAATAAAAAAGCCGCCCCGGAAAGGGCGGCTTTCTGTTTTTCTGTTTGCTTAAGCTTTATTCGTAGCGCAACGCTTCGATGGGGGAGAGCATGCTGGCTTTCTTGGCCGGCCAGAAGCCGAACAGTATGCCGACTCCGGCCGAGAATATCACCGCCAGGGCCACCGAAGAGGGCGTGACCAGCACGGACCACTTCAGTATCTTGGCTATGACAAGCGCGGAGCTCGCGCCAAGCGCTATGCCCATAAGGCCGCCGCCAAGGGAGAGCGCCGCCGCCTCTATGAGGAACTGCGACAGCACCGCTATCTGCGTGGCGCCTATGGCCTTGCGCAGGCCTATTTCCCTTGTGCGTTCGCTGACGCTCACAAGCATGATGTTCATGATGCCTATGCCGCCCACCAGCAGCGATATGCTTGCTATGACGCCCATGAGCATGGTCATGGTCTTGGTCATGGAGGATATCGCGCTTTGCAGCTCCGCCATATTCATCACGGAGAAGTCATCGTCCTTATTGGCCGCTATGTGGTGCCGCTTGCGTATTGTCTGGGACATGAACTCTATCGTGTCGTCCATGCGCTTCGGGTCGGCCGCCTCCACCCATATGGTGTTGACGTATTTCTTGCCGAGCGCGCGCTTCATGGCCGTGTTGAGGGGCATGAGTATGACGTCGTCCTGGTCCTGGAAGCCGGAGGCTCCCTTCGCGGGCAGCACGCCTATCACGCGGAAGGATTTCCGGTTCACTTTTATAACCTTGCCGAGAGGGTCCTCTTCTCCGAACAGGTTGGTGACTACGGTCTGTCCCAGCACCACCACGCGGTCGAGCCGCTCGTCCTCCGCCTCCGTGAAGAAGCGTCCGAAAGCGGGCTGGGCGTTGCGCATCCGCGCGTAGACCGCCGTTACGCCCTGCACCTGCGTACTGGAGTTCTTCGCGCCGTAAACCGCCTGCCCGGTGCCGCTCACGTTGGGGTCCACCGTGGCCACCAGTTCCTTGTTTGTGTCCAGGGACTTTGCGTCCTCGATGGTAAGCCGGGTGAAGCCGCCCATGCCGCCGCCCACGCCCCTGAAGTTGCGGTTGCCGGGGCGCAGCATCAGCAGGTTGGAGCCCAGCGAGGAGAGCTGCTTCTCCATGCTGCTTTGCGCGCCGGTGCCGATGGCAAGCATGGCTATGATGGCCGCCACGCCTATGATTATGCCCAGCATGGTCAGGAAGGTCCTGACCTTGTTGGACGCCATGGCCCGCATGGCGGACATGAAGTTTTCATACACTTCCGCCAGCGGTATAAGAGAGCCGGGCTTGCGCAGCCGTACCGTCGCCGCTTCGCTCACCACCGCCGGCAGGGCCTCCGTGCGGGAGTTCTTGTCCGAGTGTATCGCGCCGTCCTTGATGTGGATGACGCGGTCCGCCCAGGCGGCAATGTCCGGTTCGTGCGTGACTATGACCACCGTGATGCCGGACTTGTTGAGCTCCTTGAGGAGCTTCATTATCTCGTCCGCCTGAGCCGAGGCCAGGTTGCCGGTCGGTTCGTCGGCGAATATTATCTTGGGCGAGTTCACCAGCGCGCGGGCTATGGCCACGCGCTGCTGCTGTCCGCCGGAGAGCTGGTTCGGCCTGTGGCCGAGCCTGTCCGACAGGCCCACGTGGCCGAGGTGCTTGGCCGCTATGGCGTCGCGCCCCTCCACGCGGGAGTAGATGAGCGGCAGGGCCACGTTGTCCTGCGCGGTCATGCGGGAGAGCAGGTTGAACTGCTGGAAGACGAAGCCTATCACCTTGGAACGCAGATAGGCGGTGTCGTCGTCCGACATCCTGCTTATCTCGTGCCCGGCTATCTTGTAGGTGCCGCCGGTGGGCCTGTCCAGCAGGCCGAGTATGTGCATCAGCGTGGACTTGCCGGAACCCGAAGGTCCCATGATGGCCACGAACTCGCCCTGCATTATCTCCAGGTCTATGCCGTGGAGTATTTCCAGCTCCCCGTCGCCCAGCGGGTAGGCTTTCTTGATGCCTTTGGCTTCAATGAGCGCTGTGGGCATAAATCACATTCCCGGGGGAGGAGGATTGCCTCCGCCTGAAGAGGATGATTTTTTTCCGTTGGTGGTGTTGGCCTTCTGCGCCTTGGGGCGGCCGGGCATGAAGGGGTTGCTGCTTGATTCGCTGACCTGCGGGGTGTATTTCATCCCGGCCACGTAGACAGACTCGCCTTCAGTCAGGCCGGACAGTATTTCCGCGTTCATGCCGTCTTCCAGGCCCGTTGTGACGGGCGTGGGTTCCGGCTTGGCGATATCGCCTGTGAGGACTGTCCTGCCCCGCTTGCCTTCCTTTATCGCCTGGAGGGGCAGCAGAAGGATGTTGGTCTTGCGGGCGGTCTCCACGGTGATATTGGCTGTCATCTGGGACTTGAAGAATTCCGGCACGCGGTAGGGGCGCAGCTTGACCTTGTAGGTGATGACATTGCTGCTGCTTGTGCCTTCCTGCAGTATCTGGAACACGGAGGCGCGCACCTTGCGGTCGGGATAGGCGTCGAGCGTGATATCGGCGCCCTGTCCTTCGCGTATGGCCCCGATGTCTGACTCGTCCACGTTGGCTACCACTATCAGGTCGTCCGCCAGGGCGAACACGACGTCTGACGTGCCGACGGTCTGGCCTTCAACCACGTTGCGGAGAATGACCTTTCCGGACAGCGGGGAGATGATGGGCGAGGGCTTGTAGGCGTCTTCCCATTTCGCCACTTCGGCCTCGCCCTTCGCGCGGGCGGCGTCAAGTATGGCCACGCGGTCGGTGGAGCTCATGTAGGCCAGAATCTGGCCGCTCTTGACCACGTCCCCTTCGTTGACCAGCAGTTTGTCTATGCGGCCGGCTATGGAGGGTTTCACCTCCACGCGGTTGAGGGGGGCCACTTCGCCGGTGGTTTCCACGGTGCGGGTTATGCTCCCTCTGGAGACCTGCAAGGTCTGATAGGAGGGTTTCGCGGAGGCGCGCTTCTTCGAGTAATACTTGAAGGCGACCGCTCCGGCAAGGATGACTATGACTGCCGCTATGATTATTTTCTTCATATTGTTAGCTCACTCTCCGAGTGTGAGGCCCAAAAGTTTTTCCCAGCTTGCCATGTCGGCAAGCGCCTGGCGTTTGCTGCTAAGATAGTTCTTCTCCGCGCTGACTAGCGACTGCTCCACCGTTTCCCAGTCCTGGAAGCTGAGGGTTCCGGACAGGTATTTGACCTGGCTTTCGCTGTGGCGCTGCTTTTCCGCCTCAAGCATGTATTCGTTGGACTTGATGGTGTCCATGTCGCTTTCCACTGCGGCCTTGGCCGCCTGGAGGTCCGCCCTGGAGGTCAAGAGCTGGTGGCGGTAGTTTTCTTCCGCCTGGGTATACTGCGCGCGCGCCGCCGCCACGTTGTTCTTGTGGTAGGTTATGCCGTTGGAGAACAGCGGCCACGAAAGCTGCACGCCCAGCGACCAGTTGCGGTACTGGGGGAATTCCGTGTTGCCCGACCAGCCTACGGACTGGGAGGAGGTGAGGGAGGGATACATATCCACTCCCGCGGCAGCATACTGCGCCTTTGACACCTGTATCGATGCCGCGCTTTGCATTACTGCGGGTACTTTGGGCGCCAGCGTGTCTATGTCCTCATTGGAGGAGAAGGACGGCGCGAGCAGCGTTCCGCTTGCCCGTATGACTTCGTATGTGGGCAGGCCCAGCACCTTGAGCAGGTTCCTGCGGGAAGTTACCATGCTGCGTTCCGCGGCGGCTATGTCAGACTTGGCCTGATAGGCCTGCGCCTGGGCGTACATCATGTTTCCCTTGCTTTCGCGCCCGCTGGCGTACTGAAGCTCTATGGTGTTGGCGTTTTTCTGGCGCAGGTCGTAGATGCTTTTCGTCAGCTGAAGGTTTTCCTGTGCGTACAGCATGCTGATGAATGCCGTCTTGAGGTCGGAGCGCAGCGTCGCCATCTGGGCCTTGAGGTCCGCCGTGGCCTTGTCGAGAGACATGCGCTGCGTCTTTATGCTCGCGTAATCCCCGGGGTTCCATAGGTCTATGTTTGAGTTCAGCCCCAGCGAAGCGCTGTTTGACGCCGTATTGCCGCTTCCGCTGCGGGACAGCGAATGGCTGGCGGAAATGGACGGGTAGAGCGAATTGCGCGTCGCGTAGTATTTGTACTCCGCGGCTGCCACCGTCTGTTTCTGTGCCGATAATGCGGCGTTGTTCTGTAGGGCTATGGAAACGCAGTCTTCCCACGAGAGGACCCGTTCGGCCTGCTGGGCGCGATCTACATCA
>CAYPTM010000159.1:0-6035 GCA_964413345.1 uncultured Elusimicrobiales bacterium | reverse complement strand
TGAAAGAGGCGTGGCGAGGTAAAGCCTTATGCGGGAATCTGTCAGCACCGAAGCCGCGACCGAATAGACCGTCGTGCCGGAAAGAAGCGCGGTCTCCCCGGAAAAAGTCAGGCCGCTGTCGTTTGAAACCATCGTGTACAGGCGCGAATCGCCCAGATTGCCGGACCCGCCGGTATCGCGCGTGTAATAAAGCCTTATGTTCGTGCCGGTTATGCGGACAGGCGATAGAGAGTAGACGCGCGCGCCGCTTCCGGGTGAAAGGGCAAATGTTGAATCCTTCCCGAAACTGAAGCCGTCGGTGGAAGTGGCGCTCAGCACGGTGTAAACGGAATTGGACCGGCCGACGTAGTAGGCCCTGAACGGCGGAGTGACCGACGCGTTGCTCACATAGCCGAAAGCAGTTATCGAACTGGAATCGTACCAGCCGGCCTGTGTCGAAATGCGGACGCCGGATTCCTGCGTCCAGCTAAGGCCGTCGGTGGAGGTGGAACTCATTATATGGATATTGTCGGTGGAGCAGGAGGAATAGAACATCCTGTAGCCGTTGACTATCGGCACCACGGCATGGACAGTGGCGGAATCTATGCGTATGCCGGTTTCTTCAGTAAAGGCCGGCGCGGCCTGCGCGGCCGCGGCGGAGAAGAGGAAAAGCAGGGCTGCTGCAATTTTCTTGAGCATCGTCAGGACAGGCCCCCCGTTTAAAACGAAAAGCCGAGGATGGGGCTCGAACCCACAACCTACGGTTTACAAAACCGTTGCTCTACCGTTGAGCTACCTCGGCGCGAAACACTCGTGCGTATTACGCATGGATATATTACCATTTCCGGCCCGTAAAGATAAACCCGTCTTCTGGCGCGGCGCGGTCTCAACTCCCGATGATGACGAAAGGAAACGCTTTTGCTATTATAAATATATATTATGAAATGCATCGTGACAGGCGGAGCGGGCTTTATCGGCAGCCATCTGGTGGACAGGCTGCTTGCCGACGGCCACGCTGTCCGCGTGATAGACAATTTCTCCACCGGAAGGCCGGAAAACCTGGCCCACCACAAGGGCTGCGCCTCGCTTGAACTGGTGCAGGCCGACATCTGCGACATGGGCAAAATCCGCCCGCTCTTCGACGGAGTGGAGCGAGTGTTCCACCTGGCCGCGCTGGCGGACATAGTCCCCTCCATCGTCAACCCGGTGGCCTATTTCAACAGCAACGTAAACGGCACGATGTGCGTCATGGAGTGCGCACGGCAGGCCGGGGTAAAGAAGGTCGTGTACTCGGCCTCCTCCTCCTGCTACGGCATACCGGACAAGTATCCCACTCCCGAAACGGCGGAAGCCCGCCCCCAGTATCCCTACGCCCTCACCAAATATCTTGGCGAGCAGACCGTCCTGCACTGGAGCAAGGTCTACAAACTCCCGGCGGTGGCGCTGCGCCTCTTCAACGTCTACGGTCCGCGCTCGCGCACCAGCGGCACCTACGGCGCGGTCATAGGCGTGTTCCTGGCGCAGAAGCTGAACGGCAAGCCTTTCACCGTCGTGGGCGATGGCAGGCAAACGCGCGACTTCATTTTCGTGACCGACGTGGCCGCCGCCTTCGCGGAAGCGGCGGAATCGGACATCTCCGGCGAGGCCATGAACGTGGGCTCCGGCGGGACATACAGCGTCAACCGCCTGGTTGAACTGCTGGGAGGAGAAAAGATTTACATACCCAAGCGCCCCGGCGAGCCGGACTGCACCTTCGCCGACACGGCCAAGATAAGCCGCCTGCTAGGCTGGAAGCCGAAGGTCAGCTTCGAGCAGGGCGTGAAGGCGGTGCTGGACAACATAGATTACTGGCGCTCCGCCCCGCTGTGGACGCCCGAGAAAATCGGAGAAGCCACCAAGGACTGGTTCAGATACCTGAAATAATATGGCGAACACGTCAAAGAGCAAGATTAAAACCATAGCGGAACTGTCCGCCATAACGGCGAAGGCCCGCCGGGAAGGGCAGGTGGTGGTGCACTGCCACGGCGTCTTCGACCTGATGCACCCCGGGCACATAAAACACCTTGAGGCCGCCGCTGCTGAAGGCGACGTGCTGGTGGTGACGCTCACGCCCGACAGGTTTGTAAACAAGGGCCCCGGCCGCCCGGTCTTCAACCAGCACCTGCGCGCGGAATCCATAGCCGCGCTGGAAGCAGTATCCTATGTGGCGGTCAACGAATGGCCCACCGCGGTGGAAACGCTGGAGGCGATAAAACCGTCCGTCTACGTCAAGGGCTCCGACTACGCCGCCCCTGAAAAGGACATAACCGGCGGCATAGCCAAGGAACGCGAGGCAGTGGAAAAAGCCGGCGGACGGCTGCACTTCACGGACGAAGTGACTTTCAGTTCCACGCAACTCCTCAACCGTTTTTTCAGCGCTTTCCCCGACACCACGAAAACCTTTCTGGAAGGCTTCCGCAAGCGCCACAGCGCGGATTCGATAATCACGTCCATACAGAAACTGAGCGGGATGCGCGTCCTTGTGCTGGGCGACGCCATAGTAGACGAATACCACTACTGCAAGGGACTGGCAAAGCCGCCAAAAGACAACATCATCTGCGCCAAGTTCATGAGCGAGGAGCGCTTCGCCGGAGGCGCGTTGGCCTGCGCCAACCACCTGGCTGGCTTTTGCCGCAACGTCACCCTCGCCACCTGCCTGGGCACGGCGGACTCGAAGGAAGACTTCATTTCGGAACGCCTGCGCCCAAACATAACTCCCGTATTTTTCAAGCGCAACGACACCTGCACCCCGGTAAAGCGCCGCTTCGTGGACCCGGTGTTCATGACCAAACTTTTCGAAATCGCCTATCTTGACGACTTCGAACTGCCGGAAAGGACCGCGAAAACCGTGGCGGAATATCTGGAAAGACACCTCAAGGATTTCGACCTGGTGCTCGTGTCCGACTTCGGCCACGGCTTCCTCAACAGGAAACTTATCCGCCTCGCGGCTGAAAACTCCCGCTTCATGGCGGTCAACGCGCAGACGAACAGCGCCAACGCCGGTTACAACCTCGTGACCAAGTACCCGAGCGCGGACTACATCTGCATAGACGAGCCGGAAGCCCGCCTGGCCGCGCACGACCGCTACGGCGACATGCGCGACATTGTGGCGCACCTCGGCAAACAGCTAGGCTCGAAAAAAATATCCATAACGCGCGGCCACCTGGGCGCGCTGACCTGGGACGGGAAGAACTTCACCGAAACCCCCACCTTCAACGGCAGCATAGTGGACCGCGTCGGCGCGGGGGATTCGTATCTTTCCACCACGGCCCCGCTGGCCGCCGCCGGGGCCGGGATGGACGTCATAGGTTTCGTCGGAAACGCCACGGCCGCCATAAAGCTGGGCATAGTCTGCAACCGCGCCCCCGTGGAACCGGTGCAGCTCTTCAAATTCATAACCACGCTGCTCAAATGACAGACAAATACCGCATAGATTCGCACAAGCTCATATTCCACGTGGACAGGGTAAACCGCTGGCTGAACGGGGAAAACATATACCCCGTCTACGCCGAAATATCGCCCTCCGGCGCGTGCAACCACCGCTGCGTTTACTGCGCGCTCGATTTCATGGAATACAAGCCCCGCTTCCTGGACACAGCCATGCTCAAGACGCGGCTTGAGGAAATGGGCAGGCTGGGCCTGAAAAGCATCATGTTCGCCGGTGAAGGGGAACCCTTCCTGCACCCCGACATGACCGGGATAACCGCCCACGCCGCCGCCTGCGGCATAGACACGGCCTTCACGACAAACGCCGCGGTTATGACCCCCCAGAAGGCGGAGCAGGTCCTGCCGCATACGGCCTGGATAAAGGCCAGCGTCAACGCCGCCACGCCGGCCACTTACGCGAAGGTGCACGGCACAAGGCCGGAAGATTTTGAAAAAGCAGTGGCGCACATGACCCACGCCGCCAAAGTGCGGAAAGAAAAGGGCTATAAATGCGCGCTTGGCATGCAGATGGTCCTGCTGCCGGACAATGCCAACGAAGCGGTGCTGCTTGCGGAAACAGCGAAAAAAGCGGGGATGGATTACCTTGTAATAAAACCCTATTCCCAGCATCCGCAGAGCAACACGAACGAATACAAGGACGTCAACTACGCCGCCTATGAAAAACTCGGCGCGGAGCTGGAACGCTTCAACGGGAACGGTTTCTCCGTGATATTCCGCTCCGACACGATGCGGACGTGGGACGCGCGGGAAAAAAGCTACCGCCGCTGCCAGGCCCTGCCCTTCTGGACCTACATAGACGCGGGCGGCAATGTCTGGGGATGCAGCATGTTCCTCGGCAGGGAAGAGTTCCTTTACGGGGACATTAACAAACTGACCTTCCGCGAAATATGGGAAGGGGAGAAGCGCAGGAAATCCCTTGAATTCGTCTGTGGCATGGACGTAAACGCATGCCGCATCAACTGCCGCATGGACAAGATAAACTCATATCTTTGGGAACTAAAAAATCCGCCGGAACACGTAAACTTCATCTGATGACGATAAGCGAAGCCGTTAAGTTCGAACTGCTGAGGAAAATGCTCCTCTCCCGCATATTCGAGGAGAAGATAGTCTCCGTCTACGCGGCGCAGGACATGAAAACCCCGGTCCACCTCTGCATAGGGCAGGAGGCCGTGGCCGCCGGCGTCTGCCAGACGCTGGAGAAAAAAGACTACGTCTTCTCCACCCACCGCAACCATGGGCACCTGCTCTGCAAGGGCGCGGCGATGATGCCCATGTTCGCCGAACTCTACGGCAGGGAAGGCGGCTGTTCTGGCGGGAAGGGAGGCTCCATGCACCTGCTGGACGATTCCTGCGGCTGCATGGGGACGAGCGCGATAGTCGGCGGTTCCGTCCCGCTTGCCGCGGGAGCTGCGCTTGCCGCCAAAATGCACAGGGACGGCAGGATATCGGCCGCGTTCTTCGGCGACGGCGCAAGCGAGGAAGGCAGCACCTACGAGACGCTGAGCTTCGCGGCGCTGAAGAAACTGCCCGTCCTGTTCATCTGTGAAAACAATTTTTACGCCACCAGCTCGCATCTCTCCGCCCGGCAGCCCATGCTGCAGATGTGCGAGAAAGCCGCCCCCTTCATGCCCTCCATCCGCGTAGACGGCAACAACGTGGAGGCGGTGTATGACGCGGCGATGACGGCTGCGGCGCGCGCGCGCAACGGCTCCGGCCCGTCCTTCATCGAATGCGTGACTTACAGATGGAAAGGCCACGTGGGCCCGGAGTGCGATTACGAGAAAGGCTGCCGCCCCAAGGAAGAGCTGGACAAGTGGCTGGAACGCTGCCCGGTTAAAAACTACAGGGCGCGCCTGCTTTCAGAGGGTGTTGTAACCGAAGATATGATAGAGCACCTGGAAGCCCGTATTGCCAACGATGTGAACGAAGCCTGGAGCAAGGCGCGGGAACTGCCATACCCCGACGGCAAAAATCTGACTGCGGGGGTATACCGCTGATGCCCTGGACAAAAGTGCTGGTGGACAAGACTGAATTCGAGCGCACGCTGGGCAAGGACGGCCTGCGCGGGCTCACCTACAAGCAGGCGCTGCTGGAAGCGCAGGACCAGCTTCTCGCCACCGACGGCAGGGTGTACCTGATAGGCGAAGGCATAGACGACCCGGGCGGGGTGTTCGGCTCCACGCTCGGCCTGGCTAAGAAATACGGCCCGGAACGCGTGATGGATATGCCCATATCCGAGAACGGCATGACGGGCATCACGCTCGGCTCCGCCATATGCGGCATGCGCCCGATTCTCATACACATGCGCATGGACTTCCTGCCCATGGGCATGGACATGCTGGTCAACCACGCCGCCAAATGGCATTACATGACGGGCGGCCGCCTGAACGCCCCCCTTGTAATCAGGAGCATCATCGGCAAGGGCTGGGGTTCCGCGGCGCAGCATTCTCAGGCGCTGCACGGGCTGTTCATGTCCGTGGCGGGCCTGAAGATAGCCACCCCCGCCACGCCGTATGACGCGAAAGGCCTGCTCGTCGCGGCCTCGCGCGACGGCAACCCGGTGCTCTTTT
>CAYPTM010000158.1:0-6050 GCA_964413345.1 uncultured Elusimicrobiales bacterium | reverse complement strand
CAGCCGGCCGCCGGGGCCGTGGAGACTTTCACATCTGCCGCGCGAACAGGTGCTGCCCATGCCAGCAGCGCCGACAGGGCCAACAGCAATAGATTCCTTTTCATTTTCAGTGCTCCCGGTTAATATCAGTGCCGCTTTTTGGAGTGCATGTATTTTTCCAGAAAAGCTTTTTTCTCTTCCGCGAAAGTTCCCTTTTCAATGGCGGCACGAATCGTTTCCATCTGTCTTATGAGGAAGCGCACGTTGTGGATGGAGAGCAGCCTGTGGCTCAGCAGCTCATTGGCCCGGAAGAGATGACGCAGATAGGCCTTGGAGTAGATTTTGCAGGTGGGGCAGTCGCACTCCGGGTCCAGAACCTCTTCTGAAAGCGTGTACTCCGCGTTCTTGATGTTTATCCGTCCGCGCGAGGTCATTATGTTTCCGTTGCGCGCGGTGCGCGTGGGCCAGACGCAGTCGAACATGTCCACGCCCCTGTCCACGCACTCCCACAGGTCTTCCGGCGTGCCGAGGCCCATGAAGTAGCGAGGTTTGTGTTCCGGCAGATGCTCCACCGCGTGTTCCACCGAGGAAAGCATGGCCGGCTTCTCCTCTCCTACGGCAAGCCCGCCTATGCAGTAGCCGTGGAAGGGAAGCTCCGCCAGATGTTTGGCGGCTTCGGCGCGCAGGTCGGCGTAGGTTGAACCCTGCACTATGCCGAACTGTATGCTGTGCCCCACGGTGAACGAGCCGTCCCTGTGGCGGTGTATGTCCTGTTCCTTTACCTTCGAGAAATAAGCTTTCAGCGCGCGTTCCGCCCAGCGCTGGGTGGTCTTCAGGGCTTTGGCCGCGTCGGCGTGGGTTGCCGGGTTTTTGACGCAGATGTCCAGGCAGGTCCAGATGTCGGAACCTATCTGGCTTTCGAAACCTATGACGTTCTCCGGCGTGAAAAGGTGGGAGCTGCCGTCGTGGTGCGAGCGGAACTTGACCCCGTCCTCGCTTATGTCGCGCAGATGGGCAAGGCTGAAGACCTGGAAGCCGCCCGAGTCTGTCAGTATGGAGCGGTTCCAGTGCATGAACTTGTGCAGTCCGCCCAGTTTCTCCAGCGTTTCGGTGCCGGGGCGCAGGTAGAGATGGTAGGTGTTTGAAAGCAGGCACTCCGCCCCCGCGTTTTCGAGGTCTTCGTAGGAAAGAGCCTTCACCGTGGCCTGCGTGGCCACCGGCATGAAAACGGGCGTATTTATGGCGCCGTGCTTCGTGTAAAGCACCGCGCGGCGGGCCTTGGTGCCGGGGCTGGTCGCCAGTATCCTGAAGGGGGAAACGGTTTCAATGTTTTTTATGTTGGCTGTCATATGATTAGCATCGCGTCGCCGAAGGAATAGAACCTGTATTTTTCCGCCGCCGCCTTTTCGTAGGCCCTGACCAGCAGTTCCTCCCCCGCGAAGGCCGCGGTAAGGTACAGCGGCGTGGAGTCCGGCATATGGAAATTGGTGGAAAGGACGTCTATGGCCCTGAAGCGGTAGGGGGGATAGATGAATATGTTCGCCTGCATCGAGCCTGCTTTAGTGACGCGGTCCTCCCCCGTCATGGATTCAAGCGTCCGGGTGCTGGTCGTGCCGACGCTGATTATCCTGCCGCCGCGCGCCCGGGCGGAATTTATCGCTTCCGCGGTCTCCGGTGATATTTCGCACACTTCCGGCAGCATTTTGTGGGCAGTCGGGTCGCCGCTCCTTATGGGGCGGAACGTCCCCCAGCCAACGTGCAGCGTGACAAAGACCACGGAAACGCCCTTCGCCCTGATTTTGCCCAGCAGTTCTTCCGTGAAGTGGAAGCCCGCCGTAGGGGCGGCAATGGAGCCGCGTTCCCGCGCGTAGACAGTCTGGTATTTGGCGGGGTCGTCGCTTTCGTGGGCGCTGATGTGTTCCTGTTTGCGCTTCTGCACTATGTAGCGGGGCAGCGGCATGACGCCGTGCCGGGCGGCGTATTCGAACACGTCGCCTGAAAACTCCAGCACCAGTTCCCCGCTTTCCAGTCTGTCCACCACTGAGGCTGAAAAGCCTTCCTCGAAATTGACCCTGTGGCCGGCCCGTATATCCGTTGAAAGGGCCAGCCAGTTCTTTCCCTGCGGCCTGACAAGGAGCATTTCGGCCTTGCCGCCGCTTTCCTTTTTTCCGGTTATCTGAGCCGGGAAGACGCGGGAGTTGTTGAGTACTATGCAGTCGCCGGGATTTAGGTATTCGTGAATATCGCGGAATACGAGGCCTGTCAGCGTGCCTTCCCTGCGGTTGACTACCATGAGGCGCGACGAGTCTCGCGGGTTGGCCGGTTCCGGGGCTATCAGGGGCGCGGTGTCCAGCGCGCCTATGCGTTGTGCGAAGGATGCGGTCATTGCTGTATGGTGGTTATCTGGGCGCCGGGATAATAGTACTTGAGTATCTGGCGGTAGTTGAATTTCTTTTCGGCCATGGTGCGCGCGCCGTCCTGGCACAGGCCCACGCCGTGGCCGAAGCCCCTGCCCACGAACTCGAACCCGTTCTTGTGCTTCACTATGCGGATGATGAAGGAGCTGCGGAATTCGCTGGAACCCACGGCGCGGCGGAAGTCCTTGATATCAATGGATTTGCCGTTCTTGGGTCCCATGAACTTGAGGACAGTGGCCCTGCCTGAACGGTCGCGGTCGGCTATGCGTATGGCTTTGACCGTGCCGGGCGTGAAGCCGTAGTTTTCGAGGAAGGCGAGTATTTTGGCCTCGCTTATGATGGTCTGCCAGCGGTAGTTGCCGGAGTTCGAGCAGTAGCGGCAGCTTACGCCGGAAAGGGTGCGGGTGTATTCCATGTCTCCCCAGGGCGGTCGGGCCGTCCTGCCGCCGCAGTTGGCGTGGTAGAAGGCCGGCACAAGGCGGCCCTTGTAAGTAAGCACCTCGCTGTCCGTGGCCTTTACCGCCTCCACAACGCGGGGGGCTGAAACGCTGGCTCCGCCATACATCTGGCTGCGCTGGTCGCTCCACAGGTCGAAGCCCATTTCGCCGAAGCGGTTCATGTTGCCCAGCGCGTAAGTCCGCGCGGCCACGGCCTGAGCCTTAAGCGCCTCCAGTGGCCAGTTGTTGCCCATTTCAAGGGGCAGCACGCCGTAAAGGTATTCCTCCAGGCCCAGTTCCTCTATGACCGTTATGGTCTGTTCCTTGTCCGCCTTGATGAGTATGCTGCCGCGGTAGGAGCGGTTGTTTATCTTCAGGCGGTCCTCTCCCTCAAGCGGGGTGATGCGGACCATCGAGCCGAGGGCATAGGGGCCGACGTTCACCCCCTGTTTCTTGCCGGATGCGGCCGTGACCTGGAAGGAAATCTGTTCCGCCACCGATTTCTGGTCGCCGGTGGACATGTCCACTATTCTGGTGCGGCCGCGTATGTCCATGGCGGCTTTCTTGGCGTTATGCGCTATGGCTATGCGTATGAGGCCGGAGGTGTTTATGTCACCGGGGTCCGCGCTGAAGGCGGGCAGGGCAAGGAAAAGGGCTAACGTGGCGAGCAGATGGCGCATGGCTGTCAGAATAAGAGGTCCTTGTTGGGCTGCTTAAGGCCGAGGTGGTCGTAAGTTTTTTTCGTGGCCACGCGTCCGCGCGGCGTGCGGGCCAGGAATCCCGCCTTGATGAGATAGGGTTCTGTCACGTCCGAAAGCGTGTCTTCCGATTCGGAAATGGCGACTGCCAGCGTTTCCACGCCCACGGGGCCGCCGCCGAATTTCTCGGCGAGGGCCAGCAGCAGGCGGCGGTCGGCGGAGTCCAGCCCCTGCGGGTCTATCTCCAGCGCGGCCATCGCCTCGTCCGCTATCGATTTGGTTATAACGCCCCGCCCCTTCACTTCGGCGAAGTCCCGCACGCGCTTGAGCAGCCTGTTCGCTATGCGGGGCGTGCCTCTGGAGCGTCTGGCCACTTCCGCCAGGCCGGGACCTTCGGCGGCTATGCCGAGCAGTCCCGCCGAGCGTTTCAGTACCAGCTCTATTTCCGCATTGTCGTAAAAACCGAGGTTCATCACTATGCCGAAACGGTCGCGCATGGGGCCGGTCAGCAGGCCGCTGCGCGTGGTGGCGCCGACAAGCGTGAAGTGCGGCACCGCCAGTTTCAGCGTAGTGGAGCCGGGGCCCTTGCCCGTGTTGATGAAGAAGGTGTAGTCCTCCATCGCGGGATAGAGGGCTTCCTCCACCGCCGGGTTCAAGCGGTGTATTTCGTCTATGAAAAGTATGTCCCTGTCGCCCAGTTCGGTGGTCAGCATGGCGGCCAGGTCTCCGGGACGGGCCAGCACCGGGCCGGACGTTATCTTGATGTTGACGCCCAGCTCCCTCGCCAGTATGCAGGCGAGCGTTGTCTTGCCGAGGCCGGGGGGGGAATAGAACAGGCAGTGGTCCAGCGCTTCCCTCCTGTTTTTCGCGGCTTCCATGAAAACGCGGAGGTTTTCCTTTATCTTGTCCTGCCCCACGAACTCGTTCAGCGAAAGCGGGCGGAGGGCGGTCTCGAAGCCGCCTTTCTCGTCGTTAATGGGAGTCTGGGAAAGTATTTCCTTGTCTTCTTTCATGGGGCAAGTTTCTTGAGGGCCCTGCGCACCAGGGCTTCGGCGTTTTCATCCGTCGCCACGCCTTCGTCGTACAGGGCTTCCACCGCGCGCTTGGCCTCCGCCGGGCTGTAGCCAAGAGCGGAGAGCGCCTCAAGCGACTGGGTCAGCGCGGGGGGCAGATTGCGTCCGGCCGCCGCGCCAAGTTTGGAGGTCCCGGCGAACGCCATGCCGCCCATTTTGTCATGGAGCGACGCTATCAGCTTGTCGGCTGTCTTGGCGGTAAAGCCGAAAATTCCGGTCAGCAGGCGCGGGTCCTTCGAAATTATCGCCCGCTGGAAATCTGGCAGGCTGCGCTTGGCTTTGTTGAGGTATTCAAGGGCTTTTTTGGGGCCGGTGTTCGGGACGGCTTCCTTAAGCGTGAGGAAAAGGTCCCTGTCCTCGCGTGAGGCGAAACCGTAAAGCACCACGCCGTCGTATGGGGAAATGGACTCCTTTATCCATACCTGCGCGGATGAGCCTTCATGCAGGTGCTCAAGGCTTGACGCCGTCATGCACACTTCATAGCCCACGCCGGAGCAGACTATGACCGCCTGCTCTTCGTCCTTATATATAACTTCGCCTTTGAGGTAGCCTATCATTTTCTCGCGGCGCGCTTTATCATGGCCAGCGCGGCCTGCATCCTGTCGTTTACCGGGCCTATTTTAATCTGGCAGAGGGCTATGGCCATGGCGTCGGCCACGTCATCCGGGGAAGGTGGTTTGGGCAGCCTGAATATGGCCTGCACCATGCGCTGCATCTGGGCCTTGTCGGCGTTCCCGTTCCCGGAAAGCTGGGATTTGACCGTGCGCGGGTCGTATTCGCGCACCTGGGCGCCGCAGCGTTTGAGGCAGAGAAGGATGACTCCTCTGGCCTGAACCGTGGCGCCCACCGTGGCGGCCCGTTTGACGAAAAACATCTTTTCTATGGCGGCCGTTTCCGGCCGGTGGAGGCGGAGAATGCCCTCCAGTTCTGTGTACAGCTGGTCCAGCCTGTCCGCCAGGGGGCGGTCCGCCGAGGTGTGTATGAGCCCGCTTGAAATGAGTGACGGGTCGGCCCCGGCGGATTTTTCCACTACGGCCCAACCCGTCCTGTCCAGTCCCGGGTCTATTCCCAGGACTTTTACTGTCGAATCGCTACTGCCCGAGCTTGGCAAGAATGCTTTCCGGAATGTTGAAGTTGGCGTAGACATTCTTGACGTCGTCGTGGTCTTCCAGGTCTTCCATGAGCTTGAGGACTTTCGGGGCGTTGGCCTCGTCCACGTCCACTTCCGTGGTCGGTATCATTGTGACTTCGGCGCTTTCCACCGGGATGTTCTTGGCGGCGAGGGCGGCTTTCACCTTCTCGAAGTCGGAGGGAGCCGAGAGCACCTCGAAAACCTCGGAGCCTTCGGGCGAGCTGATGTCCTCGGCTCCGGCTTCAAGCGCGGTGTCCATCAGGTCCTCTTCCTTGATGGCGGATTTCTTGACGGTGATGAGGCCTTTCTGGTTG